>JAHJQZ010000061.1 GCA_018818925.1 Alphaproteobacteria bacterium | reverse complement strand
TGACCGGCTCGTTGCCAACGGCAAGCCCAAAATCGTCGCCGTCATCGCCGTCATGCGCAAGCTCATCACCATCCTCAACGCTATCGTCCGGGACAACAAACCATGGCAAAACGCTTGACCTCCAAGACAGTCGCTCCCCCTCGTGGGGAGGGTGGCCCGGCGCAGCCGGGTCGGGTGGGGGTCTGGCGGCCGATGACCATCGCCCGCGCCCGCGATTTGAGAAAATCCATGCCGCCGCCCGAGGCGCGGCTGTGGAACCTGTTGCGCAACGAACAGTTCAAGCCGTTCCATTTCCGCCGGCAGGTGCCGATCGGGGTGTATTTCGCCGATTTCGCCAGTCATGGCGCCAGGCTGGTCATCGAAGTGGACGGCGACACACACGGAAGCGAGGTGGCGATTGCGCATGATGTGGCGCGGGACGTGTTCATGCACGGCGAGGGGTACGACACCCTGCGCGTGACCAATCGGGATGTGATGAATAACCTCGAAGGGGTTGCCGAGATGATCCTTCAGCGCCTGGAGCCTGCCCCCACCCGACCCGGCTATGCCGGGCCACCCTCCCCACGAGGGGGAGGGAGAAAGGCCGTGCAATGACCCATCGCATTTCAGTGCTTTGCGTCGACATCGCCACCCTTTCAGTCGATGCCGCCGACAACGCGTTGCTCGGCTGCGGCGGGGTCGACGAGTTGTTTCATCGCGCGGCGGCGCCCTTCTCCCTCCCCCTCGTGGGGAGGGTGGCCCGGCAAAGCCGGGTCGGGTGGGGGACTTGCGCCCCATGACCCATCGCCTCTCCGTCCTCCACGCCGACATCACCACCCTTGCAGTCGACGCCATCGTCAATGCCGCCGATAACGCCCTGCTCGGCGGCGGCGGTGTCGACGGGGCGATCCATCGCGCCGCCGGACCGGGGCTGTTGGCCGAGTGCCGGACGCTTCATGGCTGCGACACGGGCGACGCCAAGATCACCGGCGGCCACGACCTCACGGCGCGCTACGTGATCCACACGGTCGGGCCGGTCTGGCAGGGCGGCGGCGCGGGGGAGGCGGCGCTTCTGGCGCGCTGCTATCGGCGCTCGCTCGACCGGGCGAGGGAAAACGGCGTCAGGTCCGTGGCCTTTCCGGCGATTTCGACCGGCGTTTTCGGCTATCCGCGCCCGCAGGCGGCGGAGATCGCGGTCGCCACAGTCTCGGCCTGGCTCGCTGGCGATGACACAATCGAAAAACTCATCTTCTGCTGTTTCGACAATGAGACGGCCGACATCTACCGTGCCCTCTTGGGCGCGTGACGGGAGGGGACGTGTTCAAGAAGATTCTCATCGCCAATCGCGGCGAAATCGCCTGCCGGGTGATCAAGACGGCCCGGAAGATGGGCATCAGGACCGTCGCGGTCTATTCGGATGCCGACCGGGAGGCCCTGCATGTCCGCATGGCCGATGAGAAGGTCAATATCGGCGCCGGGCCGGCGAACCAGTCCTATCTCCTCGCCGACCGGATCATCGCCGCGTGCAAGCAGACGGGCGCCGAAGCGGTGCATCCGGGCTATGGGTTCCTGTCCGAAAACGCCGGCTTTTGCGCCAGGCTCAATCAGGCGGGCATCGTCTTCATCGGCCCGCCGGTCAAGGCCATCGAGGCGATGGGCGACAAGATCACCTCCAAGAAGATCGCCGCCGCGGCCGGCGTCAGTACCGTGCCCGGCTCCATGGGCCTGATCGCCGATGCCGACGAGGCGGTCAAGATCGCCGGCGAAGTGGGCTATCCGGTGATGATCAAGGCCTCGGCCGGCGGCGGCGGCAAGGGCATGCGCGTCGCCTGGAACGACGGGGAAGCGCGCGAGGGCTTCGAACGGTCGAAGTCCGAGGCGGCGAGCGCGTTCGGCGACGACCACATCTTCATCGAAAAATTCGTCACCAACCCGCGTCACATCGAAATCCAGGTGCTCGGCGATGGACACGGCAACGCGATTTACCTCGGCGAAAGAGAGTGTTCCATCCAGCGGCGCAACCAAAAGGTCATCGAGGAGGCGCCATCGCCCTTTCTCGACGACAAGACGCGCAAGGCCATGGGCGCCGAGGCGGTGGCGCTCGCCAGGGCCGTCGGCTATACGAGCGCCGGCACCGTCGAGTTCATCGTTGATGACAAAAAACACTTCTATTTCCTTGAAATGAATACGCGTTTGCAAGTCGAGCATCCGGTGACCGAACTGATCACCGGCCTCGATCTGGTCGAGTTGATGCTGCGCGTCGCCGCCGGCGAAAAGCTGCCGTTGACCCAGGACGAGGTGAAGCTCGACGGCTGGGCCATCGAGAGCCGGCTCTATGCCGAAGACCCCTATCGCAATTTCCTGCCCTCGGTCGGGCGGCTCGTCCGCTACCGGCCGCCTGAGGAGGGCGAGGACAACGGAATCATCATTCGCAACGACACCGGCGTCTTTGAGGGCGGGGAAATCTCGACCTTTTACGATCCGATGATCGCCAAGCTCTGCACCTGGGCCGAGACGCGCGAAAAAGCCATAAACGCCATGGAAGAAGCGCTCGACAGTTTCGAGGTCGAGGGGGTGGGACACAATCTGCCGTTCCTCTCCGCCGTGATGGGGCAGGCCCGTTTCCGCGAGGGTCGGCTGACAACCGGCTATATCGCCGAGGAATTTCCCGACGGCTTCTCGGGCGCCGAATTGAGCGACGAGCGGCGCCGCGAACTGCTGGCGGCGGCGGTCGTGCTTCACGTCCAGACCGAGCATTTCCGCACCGCGCCGAATGAGCGCGACACTTCGCTTCTGCCGAGTGCCCACGAGACGCCGTTCGTTTCGAGCCTGCGGGACATGGCTGTCATCTGCGGCACCTGCAACGAAAAGGTGTCGGTCAGGGCCGAGCATACGGCCAACGCCGTCTTCGTCACCTTCTCGGACGGCCAGATCATCGGCCTTGCGCCTTACTGGAAGCCTGGCGAGACCGTTGCAAGCCTCTATCGGGTCGAGGGCACCGGGCGGCTCAGGGTCAAGGTCGACGCCATCACCGGCGGTTTCCGCCTCAGGCATGGCGGCGCCGATCTCAATATGCGCGTGGTAACGCCGCGCACGGCCGAGCTGATGAAGATCATGCCGGTGAAACTCCCGCCTGACCTTTCGAAATACCTTTTGTGTCCGATGCCCGGCCAGATCGTGCGCCTTGAGGTGACTGAGGGTCAGGTGGTCGAGGCCGGGCAGGTTCTCGTCATCGTCGAGGCGATGAAGATGGAGAACGTTTTGCGCGCCGAGAAACGGGCGCGGATCGAAAAGCTCAATGTCGCCGTCGGCTCGGTGCTGGCGGTGGACGAGGTCATCCTCGAATTCGGAGAGGCGTGATGCCCAAGATCAAGTCCGCCACCTTTGAGGCCTGGGCCGCGCTGGCGCAAAAGGAACTGAAGGACAAGTCGATAAGCGCACTGACCCGCGACTATGGCGGGCTTGCCGTCAAGCCGGTCTATTTCGCCGGTGACGTTCCGGAGGCTGCTGCGGCCGAAACCCCGGGCGAGGCGCCGTTCACGCGCGGCGTCCGGGCAACCATGTATGCCAACCGGCCATGGACGATCAGGCAATATGCCGGCTTCTCGACGGCGCGCGAAAGCAATGAATTCTATCGCCGGAATCTCGCTGCCGGCCAGAAGGGCCTGTCGGTCGCCTTCGATCTTGCCACGCATCGCGGCTATGACAGCGACCATCCGCGCGTCGTCGGCGATGTCGGCAAGGCGGGCGTCGCCATCGATAGTATCGAGGATATGAAGGTGTTGTTCGACGGCATTCCGCTCGACCAGATGTCCGTTTCCATGACGATGAACGGCGCCGTCCTTCCGGTCATGGCCATGTATATCGCGGCGGCCGAGGAACAGGGCGTTTCGCCGGACAAGCTGTCCGGGACCATCCAGAATGACATTTTGAAGGAGTTCATGGTCCGCAACACCTATATCTATCCCCCCGAACCGTCGATGCGCATCGTCGGCGACATCATCGCCTTTACGGCCGAGCACATGCCCAAGTTCAACTCGATTTCGATTTCCGGCTATCACATGCACGAGGCCGGAGCGACGGCGGTGCAGGAACTGGCCTATACGCTCGCCGACGGCATGGAATACGTGCGGGCGGCAATGGACAGGGGGCTCGACATCGATGCCTTCGCCGGACGGCTGAGCTTCTTTTTCGGCATCGGCATGAACTTTTTCCTCGAGATCGCCAAATTGCGCGCGGCACGCCAGATTTGGGCCGAGGTAATGGCCGAGTTCGGCGCGGTAAGCCCGAATTCGTTGATGCTTCGGACCCATTGCCAGACCTCGGGCGTGTCGCTGACCGAGCAGGACCCTTACAACAACGTCGTCCGCACCGCCTTCGAGGCGCTGGCCTCGGTACTGGGCGGCACGCAGAGCCTTCACACGAACTCTTTCGACGAAGCCATTGCGCTGCCAACGGATTTCTCGGCCCGCATCGCCCGCAACACCCAGTTGATCCTGCAGCATGAAACGCGGGTGACCGATGTCGTCGATCCGCTCGGCGGGTCCTATTACGTCGAGGCGCTGACCGCGCAACTGGTCGCCGAGGCGCGGGCGCTGATCCGCGACGTCGAGGACGCCGGCGGCATGACAAGGTGCGTGCAGGACGGCACGCCCAAATTGCGCATCGAGGCGGCGGCGGCCTTGCGGCAGGCGCGGGTGGACCGGGGCGAGGAGGTCATTGTCGGGGTCAACCGCTTCCGGCTCGATGAAGAACAAAGAATCGAGACGCGCGAGATCGACAACCGCAAGGTCAGGGACGAGCAGATCGCCAGGCTCGACGAGGTCCGGCGCCACCGCAACCAGGCGCGCTGCGATGCGGCATTGGCGGCGCTTCGCGAATATGCCGCCAAGAACGAGGGCAATCTTCTGGCGGCGGCGGTCGAGGCGGCGCGGGCGCGGGCGACGCTCGGCGAAATCTCCGAGGCGATGGAGGACGTCTTCGGGCGTTATTCGGCGGCGACGCGGCTCATCAGCGGCGTCTACGACAAGGCCTATGAAGCCGATCCGGAATACCGGGCC
>JAHJQZ010000060.1 GCA_018818925.1 Alphaproteobacteria bacterium | reverse complement strand
TCAGCCGCTCCCACTGATCGTCCCGCAAAACCTCGCCTTCCACACCAGCCTCCAAAAGCCAGTGTTGAATCCGATTTGCCAGCCAAGGGGAATCCCTAATTTGTCACCGCAGCCTAGTGGGTTTTCAGGAAAAGCGGATATCGCTTTTCCGGTTCGAAAACGCGACAACGCAATGATCCAGAGCATCCGCTCCAATTCACTCAGAGCGGATGCACTACGCCATGTCCCGCGCGATTTCGCCGAGCGTTCGCCGCGCCGTTGCGGCGAGCACGGGGTGGGTGTCGCGGTAGTAGGGCAAGGCGATCAGGGCAAAGCTCAGGGCCCAGCCCATGCCGCGCCGCCATTCGTCCTGGCCGACGCCGAGAACCTGCCGATAGCGTTGCCGCGCGGCGGCGCCGAACACGGCCCAGGCCGGAATGAGGTCCGCCGCCGGATCGCCGATGCCAAGCCCGCCGAAATCGATGATTGCGGCCAGCCGGCCTGATCGCAGCAGCAGATTGCCGGGAATGAGGTCGCCATGCAGCCAGACCGGCGGTCCGACATGCGGCGCCGCGGCAAGGCTATCGGCCCATACGTCGCGCCAGAACTTTGCATCGACCTCGTCCGCCACGCTTGCGAGCGCCTCAAGCACCGCATCGTGGCGAGGCCGCAACGGCCCGCCGCGTCCCGCCAATGGCGCCTCGTCGCGATACTGCCCCCTGTTCGCGGCGCGCAGGGCGCGAACGAAGCCGGCCAGCGCCTCAGCCAACTCCGGGTCGTCTTGTGCCGCCCGCACGGCGGTTTGCCCGGCGATCCAGCGATAGAGCCCGAAGCCGTGGCCAAACTCGGCGTCCGGCTCATGGAAGGCGACGATTTCCGGAATGGGAAGCGGCAGGTGCGGCGCCAGGCGGGGCAGCCAGCGGGCCTCGCGACGCGTCTGCGCCTCGGCGCCGGGCCGGCGCGGCAGCCGCAACACCAGTTCGCCACCGAGCCGGAACAGGTGATGATCGGTTCCAGATTCTTCGACCCGCCTGATCGGTGCGCCGGCAAGCTCCGGCAGCCGCCGGGCGACGAGCGCTTGGACCTCGTCTTCGCTGACGGAAAGTTCATCAGGGTGCAGTTGCATGGCCTTGCCGAATGACCCTATCAAGTCGGGGGGCCTTTTTGGCCTCCTCAAAGCCGGCCCGCAACACAAAAGGAATGACAAATGAAGCTCGCCATTCTCGGGACCGGCATGGTCGGACGCACCATTGCCGCGCGGCTCGCCACCCTCGGACACGAGGTCGCGCTCGGCACGCGCGATCCCAACGCCTCCCGCGCCCGCCCCGCGCCAGCCGGCGGCCAAACCCTAGCCGACTGGCTCGCCGCCAACCCGACGGTCGCGCTGATGCGGTTCGATGATGCCGCACGGTTCGGCGACATGGTTCTTGCCGCCCTTTCGGGCGGCGGTGCCGTCGAGACCCTCGGTGCCGCCGCATCGGGGATCGGCGCCAAAATTCTGGTCGATATCACCAACCCGCTCGATTTCTCGAGGGGCATGCCGCCGAGCCTGTTCGTTTCCAACACCGACTCGCTGGCCGAGGCCATTCAGCGCGCCCTGCCCGACGCCCGCCTTGTCAAGACGCTCAACACCGTCAATGCCAATGTCATGGTCGAGCCGGGCCTCGTCAAAGGCGGGGAACACACCATGTTCGTTTGCGGCAACGATCCGGCGGCCCGCGCCGAAGTTGCGGATTTCTTGCGGACTCAATTTGGCTGGACCGACGTCATGGACCTCGGCGATCTCACCGCCGCCCGTGGCATGGAAGCGGCGCTGCATCTCTGGCTCAAGCTCTGGGGCGCCATCGGCACCCCGGTCTTCGGCATCAAGGTGGTGCGGTAGCAATGGCCTTCGGCGCCTGCTCTGGCCCTCGGCCCGAGGATGACGCCGAGTGGCGAGCAATTGCCAGCCCGCTTGTGACAATCGAACGCCGCCGCTCACGGCCCCCCTCCGCGTGCGGGGAGAAAAAAGGGTCTACACCACCTGGCCGGCGGCAAAGCCGCTGGCCCAGGCCCACTGGAAATTATAGCCGCCGAGCCAGCCGGTGACGTCGATCACCTCGCCGACGAAATAGAGACCCGGCACCTTGCGCGCCTGCATCGTCTTGGCGTCGAGATCGCGCGTGTCCACGCCGCCGAGGGTGACTTCGGCGGTGCGATAGCCTTCCGTGCCGGTCGGCTTGATGCGCCAGTCCTTGAGGCGCGCCGCGAGGTCGGACAGCGTCTTGTCCTTCATCTCACCGACGCGACCGGGGAAATCGGCGGCGATGACCTGCGCCAGCCGGTGCGGCAGCCATTCGGAAAGGATGCCGACCGCCTCGCGCTTGCCGGGCCCGGCCCTGACGAGTTTGAGCAGATCGAGCGCGTCGCGCCCCGGCATCATGTCGATCGAAATCTCCTGCCCCTCGCGCCAGAACGAGGATATCTGCAGGATCGCCGGGCCGGACAATCCGCGATGGGTGAACAGGAGATCCTCGGCGAAGCTCGTCTTGCCACAGGTAACCCTCGCCGGCAGCGAAACCCCGCTCAACGCGCCGTAAATCTTGAGGAATCCCGGATCGAAGGTCAGCGGCACCAGCGCCGGCCGCGTTTCGACCTGCCTCAATCCGAACTGCTCGGCGACGCGGTAGCCGAAGGGCGTCGCCCCCATTTTCGGGATCGACTTGCCGCCGGTCGCGATCACCAATGCCTCGGCCGTGACGGTTTCACCGTCGAGATCGACCGCAAACCCGTCGGCCGTACGGGTGATCGCACCGGTTTCGACCCCGAGCCGCAGCGTCACCCCCGCCGCCCGTATCTCGTCGACCAGCATGTCGATGATCTCCTGGGCGAAATGGGTGCAAAACAACTGGCCGGCGCCCTTGTCGTGAAAGGCGATGTCATGGCGCTTGACCAGCGCGATGAAATCCTTGGGCGTGTAGCGGCTCAACGCCGACAGGGCGAATTTCGGATTGGCCGACAAGTAGGTTCCGCCCGCCACGTTGAGATTGGTGAAATTGCAGCGTCCGCCGCCCGAAATGCGGATCTTCTCGCCGGGCTTGCGGTTGCGTTCGACGACCAGCACCCGCCTGCCGCGCCGGCCGGCCTCGATGGCGCACATCATGCCGGCGGCTCCGGCGCCGATGACGACGACGTCCCATGTGTTCATCGCGTCACCTGCCATTCCGTCAATCCAGCCACCTCAAATCCGTTGTGCCGCGCCATCAGCGCAAAGCCTTCCCCGCCCAGATGCAGGTGATAGCCTGTCTCGGCAAACCTTACCCCGGCGTCGAGCACGTCGCGCCGCACCAGCATCAGCGAATGCCCGACCCCGTCGACCGGCACCTGGGCGAAGGCCCTGACGTCGCGCAGATAGTCGCGCTGCCCGCGCGCCGGCTCGGCCAACCCGTCCGGGCCCCTGATCTTATAGACCACGCGAATGCCGCCACCCCAATGATAGCGGAAAACCGACAGGTCGGCCTCCTTGCCGTCGGCATCAACTGCCGCCAGCGCCACCACCGGCTTGTCGGCGGCAAGCATCGCCTTGAGCGCACCGGGAGGTATATCCGTAACGCCGCTACCAGCGAACAGCACGTAGTCAGCGACGCGGGCCGCGTCCGTGCCGGAGCAGCGATTGGCCCTACGCGCCCAGCGCGCCATGCGCAGATGCTCCGGGCTCAGGCCCGCATCTTCCTTGCGCCCCCCGCCATCTGTATCGCGCGGCGCCGAGATCACCAGCTTTTCGGCCGGATAGTCGAGCCGCGACAGCGCCGCCTCGAGCGCCTCGGGCAGCGTCTCGCCGGTTTCGGCGACGACGCAGACGGCGATCCTAGGCCAGCGGTCCGGCAGCTTCGGATACTGGTCGAAATAGGGCATGGCCGCATCGCTGATATCGACCTCCGCAAGCGCCTTGTGTCGCCATCGCCGCCAGGCCCATTTGGCGGCGTTCATGGCGTGGAAGGGCTTGGCCAGCCACTTGATGCGCTTGTGCCAGGGCACCCAGCTCGTCATCCAGCGATGGGCGACGAACGGGCCGTCGGCCTCGACGAAATCGAAGCCGTCGCACAAAAGATCGATGAGCTTGTCGTCGCTCCGGCACGGCCTGCCGCCATCGGCAAGAGGCGACCATTGCCGCGGCAGCACCAGTTTCGGCCGGTCGCCACGCGGCAGGCGCAGCGCGGCGCCGGTGGTCACCCCCGGCCCGGTCGACTGGAAGATATCGGCAATGCCGGAGGTCTCGGGCAGCAGCGACACCAAAAGGGAGAGCCAGGGATGCCCTGCCACGCCGCCGATAAAGGCATTGGTGACCAGGAACGGCGCCCCCGAATGCCAGCGGTCGGGACCCATATGCTCGTCCGGCTCGATGCCGGCAAAGGCAGTCTGACCGGCGACCAGATCGTCGATGGCCCGGAACGGCTCGACGTCGAGATCGGAATAGACCCCGCCCAGGGCGTTGAGCACCAGGTAACGGAACGAATCCGCCCGCTGGATCGGGCGCGGATAGGCATCATAGGCGGCAAGGAAATGGGGATAGCTCGAAGCAACGAAGTCGCGCATCGTGGCATCGGTCCACAGCCGCACGTCCCAATGCGGATGCAATGCGCGCCAGCGCCGGAGATACGTTCCCATGTCACCGGGCACGTCCTCGGTCTTCCAGGTGAAGTGCAAAATCTTGGGAAGCGACACTGGCGGATCGTCCGACGACAACTGACTCATCCGCACGCTATGGCGCCTCAGTGCCCCATACGTCAAGCAGCGGCCCCTTTGCGCCGAACACCGGATCGGTCGCCGGCACCTTCACGGCGGCGATATTCCGGTCCGCCCGCGGCCGTTCGCCATCGCGTCCGCGCAAGAGATCCCAGTCCTGGCCGGGCGGATAGCCGCCGACGACAAGGAAGTCGGACGACGAGGATAGCCGACAATGCCCGACCCCGGCCGGAATGACGACGACATCGCCGGCCCTGATCTTCAATTCGCGCCCTTTCGGGCCGCCCATCAGCACCCAGGCATCGCCCGAGGCGACGCCGAGCACCTCGTGCGCCGTCGAGTGGTAATGGTGATAGGTGAAGATGCTGGCGCGCCAGCGCGGCGGCCAGTCGTTGGCGTTGAGCAACGCCTCCATGCCTTCGGCCGACGGGGTGGCGAGCGCCCGGGCATAATGCAGGAGCGGCAGGTGATTGTTTGGAATGCGCCCGTCATCGACAAAACGGATGGCCGTCGCCGGCGGGCCCTCAAGGAGAACGCTGCCACCGGTCACGGACTGGCCACCCCGAAGGTGTCGCAGGCGCCGGGATCGGCCTCTTCATAGCCGCGCTCGAACCAGCGCTGGCGCTGGGCGGCACTGCCATGGGTGAAGGTCGCATGCACGGCGTAGCCCTGCATCCGTTCCTGCAGCGTGTCGTCGCCGATCTTTTCGGCAGCATTCAGCGCCTCGGCGATATCGCCGTTTTCCAGCAGGTCCTCCTGACCGGCATAGGCGGCCCAGACCCCGGCGTAGCAATCGGCCTGCAATTCGACCCGGACCGACCATTCATTCTGCTCTTTTGCCGACAGCCGCGCCCGCGCCTGGTTGAACTCGGGCAGGACGCCGGTCAGGTTCTGGACGTGGTGGCCGATCTCGTGGGCGATGACATAGGCCTGGGCGAAATCGCCCGGCGCCCCGAACTGGCGCCTGAGCTGTTCGTAGAAGCTCAAGTCGATGTAGATTTTCTGATCGTTGGGGCAATAGAACGGCCCGGTCGCCGCATCGGCCACGCCGCAGCCGGAACTTGTTTGTCCGGAGTAAAGCACCACTACCGGCTCGGAATAGCTCATGGAATTGTCGGCGAAGACCTTGGCCCACATGTCCTCGGTCTCCTTGACGACGACGCCGACAAAATCCGCCAGTTCGTCCTCGGCGGCGTTCTGCGTCGGCTGCGAGGTCGAGGAGCCGGCACTCGGCCCCGAAGGCACCGAGCCACTGAGCAATTCCATCGGATTGACGCCCAAAAGCATGCCGATGATGACGATGGCGACGATCAGCCCGATCGAGCCGGTGCCGGCGCGTCCGCCCGGAATGCGCATGCGGGAACCACCCGGCATGCCCGAAAAGCCGCCGCCGAAACCGCCGCCCGATTGCCCGCGCCGATCCTCGATATTGCTCGACTGCTTCCGTCCGCGCCATTTCATGCCGGTTCGTCCCCACTGTGATTTCGCCCGTTTGTGCCACGCGCCAAGGGTTATGCACAAGCGGACTGGCGCCCATGCGCAAGCGCGGGCCTTGATTGCGCCGACGACAAAAAAACCGACACAAATGCTTTATTTGCCTGTCGCAAAGGCGGCAGACAGAGTTGCGGACGAGTTCCGCACCAACCTGACAAAAGAGGTCATCATGCTGTTTCGTCACGCCATCTCGCGGCGCGCCTTCCTGGCCGGCACCGCCGCCAGCACCGCGCTCATTGCGCTGCATCCGTTCTCGGTCCGCGCCGCCGTCAACCAGGCGCATCTGAGGCTCATGGAAACCACCGATATCCATGTCGCCATCTTCCCCTACGATTACTACGCCGACGCCCCCAACGACACGATGGGCCTCGCCCGCACCGCGGCGCTGATCGAGGCCATCCGCGCCGAGGCGACCAATTCGCTCCTGATCGACAATGGCGATCTCATCCAGGGCAACCCGATGGGCGACTATGTCGCTTATGAACGCGGCTTCAAGGACGGCGATCTCCACCCGATGATCGCGGCCATGAACACGCTCGGCTACGAGGTTTCGACCCTTGGCAATCACGAGTTCAACTACGGGCTCGATTTCCTCGCCAAGTCGCTCAATGGCGCCAATTTCCCCTTCGTTTCCGCCAATATCGTCAAGGGTTCAACGCTCGGTTCCGATCCGACCAAGGACGTGACCCTGATCGAGCCCTACCGCATCGTTGAAAAGCAGATCGTCGATGGCGAGGGCAAGACCCAGACCATCAAGCTCGGCTTCATCGGTTTCGTGCCGCCCCAGATCATGGTCTGGGACAGTGCCAACCTTGCCGGCAGCGTCATGACGCGCGACATCGTCAAGACCGCCGAAGCCTATGTGCCACAAATGAAGGAACAGGGCGCCGATCTCATCATCGCGCTGGCCCATACCGGCATCTCGCTCGACAATTCCGAGGGTGCGGAAAATGCCGCGCTGTTCCTGGCCGGCGTGCCGGGCATCGACGTGGTGTTCACCGGTCACCAGCACCTCGTATTCCCGGGCAATTTCGCCGATCTCGAAGGCGTCGACAACGACAAAGGCACGCTTTTGGGCAAGCCCGCCGTCATGGGCGGCTTCTGGGGCTCGCATATGGGCCTTATCGACCTGATGCTCGAGCGCGACGCGAACGGCAAGTGGGTCATCGCCACCCATACCTCCGAAGCGCGTCCGATCTACAACCGCGTCGACGGCAAGAACGTGCCGACGGTAACCGATGTCGCATCGGTCGAAGCCCCGGTCGAAGCCGATCACAAGGGCACGCTCGACTATATCCGCCGCGCGGTGGGCGAGACGGCAGCGCCGCTGTTTTCCTACTTCGCCCTCGTCGCCGACGATCCGTCGGTGCAGATCGTTTCCCAGGCCCAGACCTGGTACATCACAAAGATGATGAAGGGCACCAAGTGGGAGGGTCTGCCGATCCTTTCCGCCGCAGCGCCGTTCAAGGCCGGCGGCCGTGGCGGCCCGGATTACTATACCGACGTCCCCGTCGGCCCAGTGGCCATCAAGAACGTCGCCGACCTCTATTTGTATCCCAACACCATCCGCGCCGTCGAAATCACCGGCCAGCAGATCAAGGATTGGCTGGAGCGCTCGGCCGGCATCTTCAACCAGGTTGCGCCCGGTTCGGCCGACGCCGCCCTGATCAATCCGGACTTCCCGTCCTACAATTTCGACGTCATCGACGGGGTGACCTATAAGATCGACCTCAGCCAGCCCTCGAAGTATTCGGCCGACGGCAAGGAAGTGCTCAACCCCGATGCCAGCCGCATCGTCGATCTGAGCCATGACGGCAAGCCGGTCGACCTCGGCGCCAAATTCGTCGTCGCCACCAACAATTACCGTGCCGGCGGCGGCGGCTACTTCCCCGGCGCCGACGGTTCGACCATCATCTTTGTCGGACCCGACACCAATCGCGACATCATCGTCCGCTTCATCCACGACCAGGGCACGATCAATCCCAAGGCCGACGCCAACTGGACCTTCGCGCCCATGCCCGGCACCACGGTCCTGTTCGAGACCGGCCCGAAGGGCGCCGAGCACGTCGCCGACGTCAAGGGCGTCGCCATCGAGGCGACCGGCAACACCTCCGAAGCCGGCTTCGGCGTCTACCGCATCGCGCTTTAGCCCCATCGGGCAACATGGTTTGGCGGCCGGACGAAAGTCCGGCCGCTTTTTGTTGGGAACCTTCAATTCGGGAGGGCATGGCCCGGCTAGCCTTCCGGCGCCGTCTGTTCAGGCGCCGGTTCCGCCGGATTTGCGTTGTTCGGATTTCCAAACAAACGCCTATGCACACGGGTTCGGCGACATGCCGTACTCGGAGCAACCGCGCGAACGCCTTGTATCCTTGGCCCCGGACGCCGTGATCGACGACCGGCCGGAGGTCCGCCATTATATCGCCGATGCCCACCTCGCGATCCTGCCGTTTCTGCTCGACGCCAACGGGCTCAAGGCGTAGGAATCGCGGCGCTTTCCCCAACTCACCACGATTGCCGCCATGCCCCTTTCCTTTCGCGACGCCACCGGCGCCGACATTGCGAGTGTCCTCGAGCTTTGCCGCGCCGGGGCGCTGAATCCGGACCGCTACCCGCCGCTCGATCTCGCCGATCCGGCCTACGCGGCGTTGTTCGACGCCATCTCCGCCGATCCCAATCACCGCCTGATCGTGTGCGAAAAGGACGGCGAGATCGTTGGTACCCTGATGATCTCGTTCCTGCCTGACCTCGTCGGCCGCAGCTGGCGCGGCCAGCTCGAAAACGTTCATGTCCACTCCGGCCGGCGCGGCAGCGGCATCGGCTCCGAAATGGTGGCCTGGGCCGTCGCGCGCTGTCGCGAACGCGGCTGCGACCTGGTACAGCTCACCTCGAACAAGGCGCGGCACGACGCGCATCGTTTCTACGAGCGCCTCGGCTTCGAGAAGTCGCACGAGGGCATGAAGCTGAAGCTGTGAGGAAATCCGTCCCGGCGCCGGCTACGGCTTCATGCCGAGCGGCACGGGCGGCGCGTCCTTGAGCACCGAGATCGACACCCGCTCATTGGCGTCGAGATAGGGGTCGTTGGGCAGGAACGGCTCGTCGTCCGCCCGCCCCATCACCGCGCGGATATGGGTCGAACTCAGCCCGAATTCGCCGAGAATGGACCGGACCATGTTGGCGCGGTCGCTCGACAGCTCCCAGGCGCCGTAGCGCGGGTTCGGATAGGTGCCTCCCGAGGCGGTGTGACCGGATATGGTGATCTGGTTGGGCAACCGGTTGAGAATGGGTCCGATAACCGACAGGGCCGAGCGCACCTCGTCGACCGGATATTTCGAGCCTTCCGGGAACATCGCGCGGCCGGTCTGGTTGACGATCTGGATATTAAGACCGTCCTTGGTTTCCTCGAGGATGAGATTGTCGCGGAAGGTGGTGATGTTGGGCAGGGCCTGCCATGACTGCTCGATGCTGACCGCCGCCGAATGGAACATCAGATCGATGCTCGAGCCGCTGTCCTTGATCGAGGCCTCGCCCGGCTGATCGACATCGCCGCTCGGGGTCTTGGCGAGTTCGTCCTTGTCGCCTTCCGCCTGATTCTGCGTCGAACCACCGCCCGACTGGGCGCCCTGCTCGCCCGGAGAGGTGCCGGCCATCGCCCCGCCGGAACCACTCTGGCTTTCGGAGATATTGGGCGGCGCGAAATAGTCGGCAAGGCCCTTTTTCTGCTCCGGCGTCGCCATCGAGATGAGCCACAACAACAGGAAAAACGCCATCATCGCCGTCACGAAATCGGCATAGGCGATCTTCCAGGCACCACCATGATGGGGGTGCTTGCTCTTCTTGACCTTCTTGATGATGATCTCGCCGATGTCTTCGGGCATGGGCAGCGTTCTCCCGGTCAGGCAGCCAGATCATTGGTCGACTGGTCGACCTCGTTGAAGGTTGGCCTGACCTCCGACATCAGAGATTTGCGGGCGAACTCGACCGCCATGACCGGCGCATAGCCGGCGACATGGGCCAAAAGCCCAGCCTTGATCGACAGGAAATACTTGGATTCGGCTTCGAAAATGGTGTTGAGGCCCTGCGCCATCGGCCCGAAGAAGCCGTAGGCGATCAGAACGCCGAGAAACGTGCCGACCAGGGCGCCGCCGATCATGTGGCCGAGCACTTCCGGCGGTTCGGCAATGGCGCCCATGGTGTGGATGACCCCGAGGACCGCGGCGACGATGCCGAGCGCCGGCGTGCCGTCGGCCAGTGCCTGCATGGCGCCGACGAGCCGATGGTTTTCCTGCTCGTGGGTTTCGAGCTCCTCGTCCATCAGCGCTTCCATCTCGTGGACGTTGCGCGTGCCGAGCGTCACCATCCTGAGGTAGTCGCAGATGAACTCGATGGCGTGGTGATTGTTGGCGAAGCGCGGAAAGCGCGCGAAAATTTCGGAGGAATCCGGGTTTTCGATATGCGGTTCGAGCGCCAGCGGTCCCTTGACCTGCACCAGCTTGAACAGGAGATACAATACGCCGAGCAGTTCGAGATGGTCCTGCTTGGTATAGCGCGGACCGCGGAACAGGATGCCGAACACCCCGAGCGTCTGCTTCAGCACCGGGCCGGTATTGGCAATGATGTAGCCGCCGAAGGCCGCGCCGACGATGATCAGCGCCTCGAAAGGCTGGAAGAGCACGGCGAAATGCCCGCCGATAGCCCCGTAGCCGCCCAAAACGCTGGCGAAGACAACGACGATGCCGATGATCAAACGCATGCTGCTTACTCGATTCGACAGGCGACACTCGCCCCGCTGGATCGCGGCCGGGCCTCGCGCCATGCCCGAAACACGAGCCGGTCGCAATTTCGGCCGGCTCCTTGCCCGAACCCTAGCGCCGAGGCCTGAAAAAACCCTTTACCTTCGCGGATTTCCGGCATTTCCGGCCATGACGCACCCCATTGCGGCGCCGTCAGTGCGTCTGGTCGCGCATGCGCTCCGGCTGCCCTTGCCGCACCGGCCCTGCCTGCCGGTCGCGCGGCGGGGCGATGACCCTGTGCCAGGGAAAGGCGTCGAGTTCGCCGATGATCCGGCGCGCCACCCCGGTCGAGAGCGCCACGAACCGCTCCACCGCCCGTTTGGGCAGGCCGAACAGCAGCCGGTCGACCCGCGAGACCGGTGCCACCCAGTCATAGGCCAGCGCCGTCATGCCGGCGAGAAACAGCACTCCGACGCCGATGCCGATGGCCGGCGGCAGCGTCGCACTCGATTCCGGCAGGAGGTTGAGGCCAGCGTTGGCGGTCACGTAGAAAAACAGCGAGGCAGTGCCGAACGTGCCGAGAAAGGCCAGTTTTTCCGGCCCGAACCGCCGCTGGGCCCACCAGGCGAGCCCGAGCGCCAGCGTCGCCGCCACGAACCCGTAGGCGTAGTAGACCGGGTCGTTGAGATAGCGCAGATGCAGAAGCAGCCGGCCCGGCGACATCGCGAACGGCGACAGCGCCAGCACAGCCGAGACCAGCGCCAGCGCGGGCACGACGATCGCAAAGAGCCACGCCGCCGACCGGCGCCCGGTGAAGATCTCGGCCAGCAGCATACCGAACCATACGAAGGTGATCGCCGGCAGGATCGAGGGCGCTGCCCCATGGCCATGGCCGAACACACCCTGCCAGAAGGCGTTCGGGACCGGGTCCAGGGCATCGACCACGAGCCTGGCGGCCCAGGCCAGGCCGACGACGATGAACACGCCGGCGCTGCCGAACCGCCCGGCCAGTGGCAGCAGCAGCGCCAGCGCCGCAAGCAGCACGGCATAGGCGATGAGGATCGGTCCGTAGAGCGTATTGCCCGTGACGATGTCGGTGGCGAGCTCGGCAAGCGTCGCCCGTCCGCCGACCAAGGTGCTGAGCGAGATGATCAGGAAGGCGCCATAGCACACCAGCGCCCGCGTCAGCAGCCTTACGCGCACCGGGCCGGCATCGGCGCCTTCGCGGATTTTGCGCAGGTAGACCACTTCAACCATCATGCCGAACACGGCAAGGAAGGTCGGCGTCGCCATCATCGTGACCGGCAGAAAAAGCTCGACGCCTGGCGTGAAGGTGGCAAGCACATGGGCGATCACCGCCAGCATCATGGCCCCGCCCCGCGCATAATCGGCAAAGTACAGCCGCTCGCCGCCGCGAGCGGGATTTGCCATGATCCGCATCGGAAGACATCCCTTTTTCCGACGCCACTGAATCACGGCCACGCTGACATCGACTTAAGCGGCGC
>JAHJQZ010000004.1 GCA_018818925.1 Alphaproteobacteria bacterium | reverse complement strand
TGGGGGTGATTTCAGGGAAAGTGCCACAGAGAGCAGACTACCCCGCCTCGGCGGGGCAAAGGTGAAAGGGTGCGGTAAGAGCGCACCGGGGACCTGGCGACAGGGACCGCATGGTAAACCCCACCGGGAGCAAGACCGAATAGGGACGGCGCGGGGCTTCGGCCCCAGCCTTGTTTTCAGGCCAGTCGTCCGGGTTGGTTGCACGAGGCGCGCAGCAATGCGCGTCCCAGATGAATGGCTACCACGTCCGTCCCTTCGGGGGCGGGCCCTACAGAACCCGGCTTACAGGTCAACTGGCGTTTTTCTCATCCGTGTCTTCGCCTGCCGCCCCGTCATTGCGAGGAGCGCAGCGACGCGGCAATCCAGCAGGCCGTCCGCGCCGGCGCCAGCAGCCTCCTCGATTGCCGCCCGCCCAGCGGGCGCCCGCAATGACGATCCGCAACGTGGTCATATGTTGCAGACGTTGTGAATGCGAGTCTTGACGTAAGGTAAAACAAACCATACATCACGTCCGACATCATTGACCCCGCGTGGTGCGGGAGAAAGCGAGTTAGATATGAACTACGAAGAAAGAAACACCTGGGTGTCGCTGGTCACGGGCATCCTGGTCGTCGGGTATTTCCTCGGCAAGGTGCTGGCCATGAATGAGAACGGCGAGTTCGCCGGCGTGGACGGGCTGACGGTCTGGGCGCGGACGGTCCTGTGGATGATCCCGGTCTCGATCGTTCTGACCATAGTTTTGACGATCCTCGTCAATATCGCCGCCGGCATCGCCGAGAAGGACCATGATCCCGATTTCACCAGCGACGAGCGCGACAAGCGCTTTTCAGGCCGCGGCATGATCGCCGCCATGGTCGTATCGAGCATCGGGCTCTTGGCGGCGCTCGGGCATCTAGCGCTCGGCGGCGATGCCTTTCTGGCGTTCAACGTCATCCTGTTCACCTTCGCGGCGGCGTCGCTGTCGAGCGACGTGCTGAAGCTCTTTTTTTACCGTCGGGGCTATTGATATGGCCAAGGGACAGGTGACCAACACCATCCGCCGGCTCAGGTTCGACAATGGCGAGATGACCCAGAAGGCGCTGGCTGAAAAGGTCGGCGTGACGCGCCAGACGATCATCGCCATCGAGGCGGCCAAATACGCGCCGTCGCTCGAGCTGGCCTTCGAGATCGCGCTGGCTTTCGAGGTGCCGCTGACCGAGGTGTTTTCCTACGAGAAGGCCGCGGGCTGAGCCGATGCACCTGATGACCGCCGCGCCGCCACCCCGCCATAGCCGGCGGTCACGCCCCAGATCAGGCCGGTGATCAGGAAGAAATGCCGCCAGTGGTCGGTGTCGATGATGGCGGCTTCAGTGATCAGCGGAATGTAGGTGGCAACCAGGGCGATAAGCGCGATGCGGCTGGGCGAGCGGGTCGCGAGGCGCGACAGGGCGCGCCAAAGCGTCATGCCGATCATGGCGATATAGGCGAGCCCGCCGCCCCAGCCATAGACCAGCAGCACGTTGACATAGGTGTTGTGCGGCTCCTCGACGATCCTTAGGGCCGTGAACTCCTTGGCGCCGATGCCCCAGGGATTGGAGAGCGCGAGGTCGAAGGCGTAGGACTGGCGGCCGAAACGGCCGGTGGTGCCGGTGTCGTAGTTCTCGGTCAGGGTGAAGCGTTCAAGGAAGAGCTCGCGCACGTTGTCGATGCTCAGCAAGGCGGCGATCAGAACCACCAGGCCGGCGCCCCCGACAAGGGCGAGCAGCAGCATGCGCACCTTGTCGCGGGCGCGGGCCTCGATGAAAAAAATGAGGCCGAAGCTCAGCACGCCCGAGGCGAACAGGTGTCCCCAGGCGCCGCGCGAGAAGCTGACGAAAACGCCGGTGATGAGGATGACAAGGACGAGCGCCGCCAGAACCGCCGCGCGGCCGCGTTGCAGGAAGAGTGCCTGGGCGGCAAAGACGGCGGGCAGAACCAGGAAGGGCGCAAAGACGTTGGGATCTTCGAAGGCCGCCTTGGCGCGGCCGTAGCGCAAAAAATACTCCTCGAACGGCATCAGGCCGAGATAGGCGAGGGTGCCCACCAGTGCCGAAAGCACGGCGACGGCGGTGTAAGCCCTAACGATCAGCGCCGTGTGCCGGCCCGGATCGTCGGCGACGAAATTGGCCGTCACATAGGCGGTGAGCCATAAATAGACGGTGATGCACAGATAGATGAAAGTGTCCTTGAGCTCGAAATGCCGGGCCTGGAAGGCGGCGATCACGGCGAAGGGCAAAAACACGACGAGCAGCAGGAAAAGGCCGAGCGTGCCTCGGTAAAGCCACATGCCGCCGAGAAAAGCGGCGCCGAGAACCAGAAGGAACAGCGCTTCATAGGGCGCCGGCTCGATGAGGACGAAGCCGCCGGAAAACACCCAGATCGCCACGAGACCCGGCAGCATCGCCGCGGCGAGCACGCGGACGGGATGGCCGGTTCCGGGACCGGCATGGGGCGCGGCCAGTCCGGAGGCATCCACTGCCATCAGTAGGCGTTCTCGCGGCGCGTGAACAAGGAGAACGGCGTCATCACGACGATATAGAGGTCGAGGAATACCGACCAGTTCTCGATGTAGTAGAGGTCGTGATTGACGCGCTGCATGATCTTGTCGAGCGTGTCGGTTTCGCCGCGCCAGCCATGGATCTGGGCCCAGCCGGTAATGCCCGGCTTGACGCGGTGGCGGGCGAAATAGCCGTCGACGGCCTCGTAATAAAGCTTGTTGTCGGCCTTGGCCTCAAGGGCGTGCGGGCGCGGCCCGACGATGGAGAGATCGTCCTTCAGGACGTTGAAGAATTGCGGCAACTCGTCGATCGAGGTCCTGCGGATGAAGCGGCCGACGCCGGTGACGCGCGGGTCGTTCCTGGTCACCAGCCTGGCAGCGGCGCCGTCGGACCTGTCGGCATACATCGAGCGGAACTTGAACACCTCGATCAGCTCGTTGTTGAAGCCGTGGCGCTTCTGGCGGAACAGGATCGGGCCGGGGCTTTCGAGCTTGATGGCGATGGCGACGGCGACCATCAGCGGCGAAAGCAGCAGCAGGGCCAAAAGGGCGACGACCTTGTCGAACAGCCACTTGAAGACGAGATTCCAGTCCGAGATCGGCCGGTCGGCGACATCGAAGACCGGCAGCCCGCCGACATAGGAATAGGCGCTGGCGGCAAATTTCAATTGGCTCATATGGGCGCTGAGGCGGATGTCGACCGGCAGGATCCACAACTGCTTGAGCATTTCGAGCACGCGCTTTTCGGCCGAGAGCGGCATCGAGACGATGACGAGGTCGACATGGGTGCGGCGCGAGAAATCGACGAGATCGACCACCTTGCCGAGCTTGGGATATCCGGCAACGAAATCGGGCGAACGCGCGTCGATGCGGTCGTCGAACAGGCCGAGCAGTTCGATGTCGGAGCCGGCCGTGTTGTTGAGCGCCGCAATGAGCGTTTCGGCATCCTTGCCGCCGCCGACGATGACGGTGCGGCGCTTGATCTCGCCGGTCGTGGTCCAGTGCAGGACCAGCGCCCTGAGCATCAGGCGGTAGACGATGAGCGACATGGCGCCGACGGCGAACCAGCTTACCAGCCAGACGCGCGACACGTCTTCCTGGATCTTGAGGAAGAACACGGCGCCGAGCAGCACCACGAAGGTCACCGACCAGGCGGCGAGCGAGCGACCGATCTGGAAGGTGCGGGTGCGGTAGGCGCTGATGGTGTGGGTTCGGGCGGTATTGGTCAGGATGTTGGCGAGAAAGGCCGCGCCGAAGATCGCCGGCGTGTAGAAATGCTCGTCGCCGCCGCCGACATAGGCCAGGTAGATAGCGAAACCGGTGGCGATGAAGATCAGTGCTTCGACGAACTGGGCGATGCCGATGATCACCGGTCCCGACAGGGAGCGTTCGAACGGCTTGGCGAGGATGTCGAGGGCCGCCTCGGTCAGCGTATGTCCTTTGCCATTTTCGCTCGTGCCGGCGGCGTGTTCGAGAATGACCTGTCGGGTGTCGATACGAAACATCGTTCAGCCTGAATCCTGACGAACCTCCGGGACGCCCCGGCGCAAGCGGGATGGCGAGGCCGCAATCCCAACCGAAACGCTGCCCCACCCTGGCGCGAAGTATGGGACCGAGGGGTGAAAACAAGATGAATAGACACTTTGCCGGCGACCGAACCATGGCTTCGGTGCGCGGGTCGCGCCGCCTCGACGGCTCCGGCAAACGCGTTCGAAACACTCGGATTTTCCGGTTTCCGGTCGGCGCCCTTGCCGCGGGGGTCAGGCTTTGCGGCCGGCGAGAGCGTCCTTGTAGAGACGCTCGACCTCGCCGGTCATGCGCGCGATGTTGAACTTTTCCCTGACATAGTCCTTGAGTTCGCTGCCCTCGGCGCCGCCGGTTTCCGGATCGTTCAGAAAGCGGGTCATGGCCGCCTTGAGCGCCTGGACGTCGCCGGCGGGGATGAGCCGGTCGGAATAGGGGCCGAAAATTTCGTTGACGCCGCCGACATCGGTGGCGATGACCTGCTTGCCGGTCGCCGCCGCCTCAAGGATGACATAGGGCAAGGATTCGAACAGGGACGGCATGACGACACAGTCGGATTGGGCGAAGACCTCGCGCGCCGGCTGCACGCCGACGAACTTGACGCGGTCGCACAGGTCGAACGTCTTGCACAAGGCATGGGCAGTCGGCACTTCCGGACCGCCACCGGCGAGGACCAGCGTCGCCGGCGAGCCATCGGGCCGCCTGATTTGGCTCAGCGCCTCGAGCAGCACAGGCACGCCCTTGACGCTGCGCAGTTCGCCGACAAAGGCGAAATCGAAGCGTTCTTTCGGCTCGGGCAGGGGTTCGAAGTCCTTTTCGCCGAGACCGTTGTGGATGACCCGCCACAAGCAGCGCGGCGTGCCGATGGTCTCGGCATAGGCCTTGCGGGCGAACTCGCTTTCGAAGGCGATGGCGTCGATCAGGCCGAGCATCAGGGTCTCGACCCGACGCAGCAGGTCGCCATCCCAGTGGCCGACCTTGTAATTGATGACGCCGCCATGCGGGGTATAGACGCTCACGCGGTTCTTCATGCCGAGCGCGGCGAAACGGGCATAGGCGCCGCCCTTGGCGCCGTGGCCGTGGACGATATCGACGCCGAGTTTTGCGGCCAGGCGGCGGATCGCCCAGATCGCGCCGATATCGGCGAACCCAGGCTGGCGGGCGATGGCCAGGCGATAGATGCCGAGGCTCATCCGCCCTTCGAGACGGGCCAGCCCGCGCTCGGTCTGCGAATCCGAAAAGCCGCCGTCGATGGCGAGGCCGACCTCGCTGCCGTGTTCGGCCAGCGTTTCGGCGAGATCGACGGCGTGGCGCCACAGCCCACCCGTCGGCGCCCTGAGAACGATGAGTATCTTCATGGGTCCATGTCCGATATGCGGTGCAAGGACATGCGCTAGAACCAGCGGTCCTCGACCACGATGGTGTCGCCGGGATAGATCGGGAAATCGAGGTCGACGCCACCCTTGATCATCCTGGTGCCCTGGCGGCGGTAGATGACGACGCGGTCGCGATTGGCCGTTTCGGTGAAGCCCCCGGCGGTACTGACGGCGGAGCGCGCCGTCATGCCGTAGACGAACGGGTAGTTGCCGGGGGTGGCGACTTCGCCCTGGATGAAAAAGGGCCGATAGGTGCTGACTTCGACCGCGACATTGGGATTGCGCAGATAGCCGTCGGCCAGGGCCGAGGTCAGCCGGCTGGCGACGACCTGCGTGGTGACGCCGCGCACCTCGATCGGGCCGGTGAGCGGGAAGGAGATGTAGCCGCGGTCGTCGATCCGGTAGGTGTTGGTCAGATCGGTTTCGCCATAGACGGTGACGCGCAGAACATCGTCGGTGTCGAGCCGGTAGGGACCACCCGTTGCCACGTCATAGGCACTGCGCAAGGACCCGCTGCCCGAGCAGGCGGCAACAAGGCCCGCGAGCACAACGGCGACCAGAGCACGGAACAAAAGACGCGGCAGCATGCGGGCTTCCCGGTGATTACCGACCCATTCACTCGCACGCTATGGTTAATTTTCCCCTTCGGCTTGCATTTTGGGCCGTTTCCGTCCCGTCCTTAACCGAATACTTACCACGATTGGCAATGATTTTGCGTTGAGATACATTCACGAGGATCGGTCATGCCTTCTGCGCTGGACCACGACAATTCGCGGATAGACACGCGCATGCTGCTTTCCGCCGTCTGGCGCCGCCTGGGTCGCATCGGCTGGGTCACGGTCGGACTGCTGGCGCTCACCTTTGCCGTTCTGACCTTCGTGCCCAAGATGTACGAATCCTCGGCCAGCATCCTTGTCGAGCAGCGCGACAGCAGCTTTTTAAGGGCCAGCAACGATACCGGCTTCGGCGGCGGATCGGTCAGCGACGAGATGGCGGTCGCCAGCCAGGTCGAGCTCGTCCAATCGCGCGACACGATGCTCTCGGTCATCGAAACCGAAAACCTCAGGGACGAAGTCGAACTCAACACAGCCTCGACAGGCATTGTCGGTGTGTTCACGGCGCTGATCGGTCCGCCGCCCAAGCGCGATCTGACCGAGATCGTCCTCGCCAATGTCAAGGATCGGCTGACCGTCATCCAGGAACGTGATTCGCGCATCATCTCGGTCTATTTCCGCTCAGAGAGCCCCGAGCTGGCGGCGCGGGTGGCCAATGCCATCGCCAACGCCCATGTCAGCCGCAGGGCAGGGCTCGTCATCGAGGATACCGCCGATGCCAGCGCCTGGCTCGAGGTCGAGATCGACAAGCTCAGGCAGAAAGTCGGAGAGGCCGACGCCAAGGTCGCCAATTTCCGCATCGACAACGATCTTTACAATGGCAAGGACGGCACCTCCTCGCTGATCGACCAACAGCTGTCGGACATCGCCACGCAGATCACCCAGTCGCAAGAGCGCCAGAGCACCGCGACCTCGCGCGCCACGGTGCTGCGGGCGCTGATCCAGCAGGGCAAGCCCATCGACAGCGTGCCGGCCATCCAGGATTCGGCGACGATCGCCCAGCTCGCTGAGCAGAAATCGAGCCTGCAAAGCGAGAAGGCCGAGCTGTCGGCGCGCTTGCTGCCCAACCATCCCAGCCTGGTGGCGCTCAACGCCCAGATCACCGAAATCAACGCCCAGATGCTGCAGGAGGGCGGGCGCATCGCCGACGCCCTCGAGGCCGAGGCCGATATCGAGAAGTCCATCGAGGCCTCGCTGCGCGACCAGCTCACCCGGCTCAAGGCGACGGCGTCGGGCGACTTGACCAACGGCGTGACGCTGGCGGAGCTCGAGCGCGAGGCCAAGGCGCAGCGCGACCTTCTGGAAACCTATCTTGTACGCTATCGCGACGCCTCGGCCCGAACCGACGTCAATTCGGCGCTGACGGACGTGCGCGTCGTGACGGCGGCGGCCCCCTCGTCCGAGCCGGCGTCTCCGAAAACCATGCTGATCCTGATCGCGGTGGCGGTGCTTTCGCTGGCCGGACAGATTGGACAGATCCTGTTCGCCGAGCTGGGTTCCGGGCGGGCGCTGATCGAGGACGAGGCCAGGCAAAGCCCGAGCGATGCCGCATCCGCCGCTTCGCCGCAAGCTTTTGTCGTGCCGGACGATGCGCTCGCCGCCAGCGATGCCGGGCTGTCCGAGATGCCCCCGGCGGCGGAAACGGTCGCCGCCCTCGAGCGGCCGGGGCCGGCGAGACGGGCCTCCGATTTTGCCGCGTATCGGCAGGTCGATCCCGATCAGCTGGCGCTCGATCTCAATCAGGCAAGTGCGCCGGAGGCGCGGTCTGTCGCGGCCGCAACGACGTCCGCCGCCGCGCGGCATTCGCATTACGTGCCGCGCTCGGCGCGGCCGTCTGCCGTCGCGCCGGCTCTTGCGCCCGCGCCCGCGCCCGCGCAGCGCCCGCGCAGCCTGCCGCCGGC
>JAHJQZ010000059.1 GCA_018818925.1 Alphaproteobacteria bacterium | reverse complement strand
TGCGCGAAAGCGCATCACCTCTGAATTCGCAGTTTTCCTCGGCGCTACGCAACCAGCATAGCGCCGTTGTTGCGTCTGAGACCACGCAGGTACGCGGTGGCCTTATTCAGCCTCTATTCATCTGTGATCGCATAAGTTCGCCAAAGATGTGGGGGTCGCCAAAGATGTGGATTCATGGCTCTATCATGGCGACACCAACAAAGTTCCGCCTTAGTGTGTTCGAATAGTTACCCCGAAGTGAATTGTGAAGGGGGCTCACATGTTCCTGCGAGAGGGATCGCAGCAGCGCAACATTGCGTTTGCGCTCAGTGCGGCATTGTCGCTGGCAGCCACTACACAGGTCGTTGCCGCTGACGACACTACGAAGCAAGGCGGCGGGACGACGGCGGTCGAACTGCCACGCGAAGTTCTGCCCTGGCGACGCCGGGCTGAGGAGTCGGCCGAGCAGACGTTGGCCGCTGCACGGCAATCCATGAGATTCGGCAACAAACTGGTGGCGGAAAGCCATCTCCGCGAATTGATTCGCCGCTATCCCGGCACGCATGCCGCCGGCGACGCGAGACAGCAACTGTGGCGCCTTACAGGCGAGCGTTTGGCGGGCAAGCTTGGTCGCAGTGCGCTTGGCGTGCATCCGGCCGAAGACCGCCTTGGCCTCGACGATACGACGATCTCGCCGATCGCCGGATGGCAGACGACGGTCAAGCGCGATACCGCTGATCTGCGCGAGCAGCTTATCGAGGCAGCTGGCGACCGGGTGTTTTTTTCGCAGGGCTCGACACGCCTCAGCGAGCGTGCCCGCCAGATCCTCAAGAAGCAGGCGCAATGGCTGAAAGAGAGGCGGCAGGTCGAGGTGCGTGTCGTGGGCCATTCAGATGATCTGGGCTCGCCCGAGGATAATATGCGCCTTTCGCACGACCGCGCCGTGGCCGTCCGCAAGGGGCTGATCGCCAATGGGGTATCGCCCAGACGCCTGCATGTCTTCAGTCTCGGCAAGGCGCAACCGATCGCGATCTGCACCGTCGAGACCTGCGCGGCGCAAAATCGTCGTGTCGTGACAGAAATCCGTTATTCCAAACGCGCCGAGGCGACATCGAGGTAGGCTTCGGTCCACCCGCCGCCCGGTTTGCAGCTTGCTTAAAGGCGACGTCGCAGTCCGCAATTGTCGGGCGAACCGAACAGGCTCGTGCATGATCGCCCGGCTTGCGCTATGACTCACATCGCGCATGCTGGGTGTTACTCCTGAGCGATTTGGCGGTTTTCGGCCGATGTGGATCATCCGCCGGGGACGACCAAAGAAAACGACAGAGAACGAGAATGACAACAATGCGACACGTCTTCGGGCTGGCGCTGGCTTTGGCTATTGCGGGTCAGCTACTGGTGCCGGGAAGGGCGGCGGCCGCGGAAAAATCGGCGAGTGGAGCTTCCAGTTCCGTCTCAGTGGGTGACCGTGCGGCCCGGCTCGAAGAGCGGCTCATCGATCTCCAGGTGCAGTTGGCGACGCTGCATTCGCTTGCGGGCGCCGGGGCGTCCGCGAATCCCCAGGTTGCCGCGATCGATAGCGAGATCGGCGCGCTCGCAGGCGAAATCCAGACATTATCCGGCCGTCCCTCTTCGATCATGCCTGGCGCGACTGCGGCGCGGTCTCCGGTACTTGCCGCTGCTGCGGCCGGCCTTCCCCCCGCCGGCCAACCCGCCGGTGGCCAATCTCCCGGTGGCCAGTATCCGGCGGACCAGGGGGGCGTGAACCAACCGGCCGCGAACCAGTCGACTCCCGGTTTTGCACAGCCCGGCATCGGGCGAGGTGCCGACGCCCAGGGATGGTTCGGGTCAACAACTGTTTTACCGAGCCCCCGCGTCACAGATCCGGGCGCCGGCGCGCCAGCGGGAGGGTTCAGCGCGCAGGGAGAATTGCTTCCACAGGCGGTTGAACGCGGCAGCATTGCCACCGACGCGCCGCCAGCCTCCGCGCCATCGTCGCCACCTCCGCCAGGTCATCCGGCTGGCGGGTGGGTTTCGTCACCCTATTCGCAGTCTCCGCCGGCCAGTGGCTTTGGCCAGGACACGGGGAATCAGACCGCCCTTGTCTCGCCTCCGGCTCATCCGCCTGGCTCTTCCTATGAAAACTCACCCGCGATTGGGAACCTGCAGCCGCCGGCAGTGGCCAATGACGCCGATACCGCGTACCAAACGGCGTACGGTTATCTCTTGCAGCAGGATTACGGCGCGGCCCAGCTTGCCATGCAAAAATTCCTGCAGAATCATCCGACATCCGAATTGGCCGGCAACGCGCAATACTGGATTGGCGAGACCCATTACGTGCGCGGCGCCTACCGCGAAGCCGCCGTCGCCTTCCTGGAGGCGTACGAGAAATACGGTAACGGCAGTAAGGGGCCGGATAGTCTGCTGAAGCTCGCGCTGTCGCTCGGTCAACTCGACCAGAAAGATGCCGCGTGCTCATCGCTGCGTGAAATAGGCTCGCGCTATCGCAGCGCGCCGGCCGAATTACATGGCCGCGCCAAGGCCGAAATGGGCCGGCTCGGCTGCCGGAATTGACGGTGGCTGCGACGGCGAACGGTCCGGTAACGCCTGGCGAGCTGCCGGGACTATTCGATGCTCTGCAATGCTACGACAGGGTCTATCTCGCCGTTTCCGGCGGCGTCGACAGCACCGCCCTTATGCACCTTGCCGTGGCATGGCAGCGCCAGGGGCATCGCTCGGTCGCCATTGCGGTTTTGTCGGTCGACCACGGCCTTCGCCCTGAGGCGCGGAGAGAGGCCGAGGCGGTCGCGGAAGCCGCACGCGAGCTTGGCCTGCCGGCCGAAATCCTCACCTGCAAGGGGCTGCCGCCACGAACCGCGATTCAGGCAAGCGCACGCGATATGCGCTTTGCCGCGCTCTGCGCCGCCGTCCGTCGGTCGCCCGGCAGATCAGCGCTGGTCCTCGCCCACCACCGCGATGATGTGGCCGAGACGGTGCTGATGCGCCTGTCCCGCGGCGCCGGCGTCGACGGGCTCTCG
>JAHJQZ010000058.1 GCA_018818925.1 Alphaproteobacteria bacterium | reverse complement strand
CACCGGCCTCAGCGAGGCGGCGCATCCGTCGAGTCCGGCCCACAGGGCAGCCGAAACGGCCGAGACCGTCACGCGGGCCATGGTCGGCCGCACCGTCGCCGACGTCGAACGCGACCTCATTCTCGACACGCTCGACCATTGCCTCGGCAACCGCACCCACGCCGCCACCATTCTCGGCATTTCGATCCGCACGCTTCGCAACAAGCTCAACCAGTATTCCGACGAGGGCCTCGACGTGCCCGGCCCCGGCGAACAGCGTCACAGCGCGGCGTGAGGCAATCAATGGGGGACCGTTTCCTGATGGCAGGCAAGGCGCAGTCTTCACCTCTCCCTTGGGGGAGAGGTCGGACCAAAGGTCCGGGTGAGGGGGTCGTGCCGAGCCGCCGCAAAGGCCCCCTCACCCCAATTCTTTGCCGCAAGGGCGAGGGAGCACCGACGTTGAGGTGCAACCATCATGGCTGACACCACTCAGGCCCCGCGCCCGCAGCCGGCCTTCCGCTTCCCCGGCTTCGCCGATGTGATCGATCTGTTCCGCCAGTCGGACATCGCGCTGGCGGTGGGTGTCATGGGCATCCTCGCCGTGCTCATCATGCCGATGCCGCCCTTCATGCTCGACATGCTTCTGGCGGTGTCGATCGTGTTTTCGGTACTGGTGCTGATGACGTCGCTGTTCATCCACGAACCGCTCGAGTTTTCCGCGTTCCCGACCGTCCTGCTCATCTCGACCATGCTCCGCCTGTCCCTCAACCTCGCCTCGACGCGGCTGATCCTCGCCAATGGCCATGAGGGTACCAACGCCGCCGGCAGCGTCATCGAGGCCTTCGGCAATTTCGTCATGGGCGGCAATTTCGTCATCGGCATCATCGTTTTCGGCATATTGGTCATCGTCAATTTCGTCGTCATCACCAAAGGTTCGGGTCGCATCGCCGAAGTCGCGGCCCGTTTCACCCTCGACGCCATGCCCGGCAAGCAGATGGCCATCGACGCCGATCTTTCCGCCGGCCTCATCGATGAGGCCGAGGCGCGGTCTCGCCGCAAGAACCTCGAGGACGAGAGTTCGTTCTTCGGCGCCATGGACGGCGCCAGCAAATTCGTCCGCGGCGACGCCATTGCCGGCCTTTTGATCACCTTCATCAACATCATCGGCGGCATGATCATCGGCGTCGCCCAGATGGGCCTGACCTTCATGGAGGCGGGCAACAACTACACGCTCCTGACTGTCGGCGACGGCCTTGTCAGCCAGATCCCTGCCCTAATCGTGTCGACCGCCGCCGGCCTGCTGGTTTCCAAGGCCGGCGTGTCCGGCGCCGCCGACAAGGCCCTCGCCGCCCAGTTCACCGGCTATCCGCGTGCGCTCGGCATGTCCTCGGCCGTCATGGCCCTCATGGCCTTCCTGCCCGGCATGCCGATCCTGCCCTTTCTCGCCCTGTCGGGCGGTGCCGGCTATGTCGCGTTCCTCGCCGGCCGCACCAAGCGGCAGAAGCAGGAAGAAGAAGCCCGCGCCACGGCCAAGCGCCACCCGGGCGGCGTGCCGGGTGCGGACGGCGCCGGCGCAGCTGCAAAAGCCGCCGAACCGCCGATCAGCGAGACGCTCAAGCTCGACGAATTGAAGCTCGAACTGGGCTACGGGCTCTTGCAGCTGGTCAAGGACGACGGCACCGGCACCGACCGGCTGACCGAACAGATCAAGGGATTGCGACGCCAGCTCGCCCTCGATCTCGGCTTCGTCATGCCGCCGGTCAGGATTCTCGACAACATGCAGCTCGATCCGAACATCTACAAGATCCGCATCAAGGAGATCGAGGTCGGCGAGGGATCGATCTATCCGTCGTTGCTGATGGTCATGGACCCCGAAGGTCATCAGATCACGCTGCCCGGCGAGCATACGACCGAACCGGCCTTCGGCCTGCCGGCCACCTGGATCGACCCCTCGCTCAGGGACGAGGCCGAAATCCGCGGCTATTCGATCATCGATCCGTCAACGGTGATCTCGACGCATCTGACCGAACTGCTCAAGGCCAATGTCGCCGACCTGTTGAGCTATTCCGGCGTGCAGGCGCTTTTGAAGAATCTCACGGCAGAGCAGCAAAAACTCGTCGAGGACATCGTGCCTTCGCTGATTTCGGTGACCGGCATCCAGCGCGTGCTGCAGGCGCTTCTGAGCGAACGCGTGTCGATCCGCGACCTGCCGACCATTCTTGAAGGCATAGCGGAGGTCGCCGGTACCGGCCTGTCGCCGCAGCGCATGGCCGAACACGTTCGAACCCGCCTCTCCCGCCAGCTCTGTGCCGCCAATTTCGGACCGGACGGCACCCTGCCCATCCTCACCCTGTCGCACGACTGGGAGCGCGACTTCGCCGAAGCCATGCATGGCGACGGCAACGAACGCCACCTGGCCATGGCACCATCCAAGCTGCAGAAATTCATCGTCGGCGTTCAGGGCGCCTTCGAAAGCGCGGCGCAGTCGGGGCACCTGCCGGTGCTCATCACCTCCGGCGCCATCCGCCCGCATGTCCGCGCCATCGTCGAGCGCTTCCGCCCGCAGACCGTGGTGATGAGCCAGAACGAGGTTCATCCCCAGGTCCGCCTGATGACGGTGGGAAGCGTCTAGAGCATCGTGCGCAAAAGTGGGAACCGGTCTTGCGCAGAAACGATGCGACCACAAAGAGATAGAGCGACGAAGCGGTTCAACTTGAACCACCATGCTCTAGAGGGTCTTTACTGGCGCAGCGCGTCGACGACCGGACGCCGGAACAGGGCGATTGCCGGAACCAGCGCCAGGAGTGCGCCGATCAGCAGCAGGCCGCCGACCAGGCCAAATTCCTGCGGCCCGAGGATCGCGGTCAGCGTGAAACCGGCCAGTTCGCTCACATAGGCGGAGACCAAGAGCGCCGCGCCATAGCCGAGCAGAAGCCCAAGCACCGCCCCGCCGGCGATGAGCAGGGTGAAATAAAGCCAGACGGTCACGAACACATAGGCCCGGCTCGCCCCGAGCGCGCGCAGGATCGCCAGGCGCGTCGTGTGCAATTGCTGGATGACGACGAGACCGGACAGCACCGCGGCGACCACGAGCACCTGCGTCGCCATGGCCAGCCATTGCACGATGCCGCGCGCATCGCCCATCAGGGCGTAGAGCTGCACGAGAATCTCCGCCGGAAACAGCGCCTGGCTCTCGCTCGTGCGATACGTGTTCCTGAGCCCATAGGCAGCCGCCAGATCGCGCGCCTTCACCACGACCGCCGGCACGCCGGGAAGCGCCTCGGCATCGAACGGCGGTCCGATCGGTCCCGCATGCTCGTGGTCGTGGCCAACTTCCTCGGGATCGTTATCCTCGTCGTGTCCATCCTCGCCGTGCGCGTCGAACTGACCGTCGGCGTCCTCGGCATGGTCATGCTCGTCTTCATCCGTGTCGAGATGCCCGTTGGGCAACCCGTGCTGCTCCCACATCGTCTCGACCGGAACAATGATGGCACGGTCCCAGGGCGTGCCGGTCGGCATCATGCGCCCCACCACGGCGATCTCGTGCTCATGCACCTCGCTTTCCGCGCCCGGCGCGCCATGCAGGGTGCGGAACGACTCCCCGATCCGGTAGGGCACATCCGCGCCGATCACCGCCTCGCCTTCGGCATCGAACAGGCTGCCCTCGGCGAGTTCGCCGGACAGGTGCGTGATGAATTGCGTGATCGATCCGATCACCGGAAAGCCGCCGGCACTGTCGCCGAAGGCGATCGGGGCCGCCCAGTCGATGTCCGGTTCGGCAAGAAGGTCGGCGAAGACGTCGGGCGACAGCAGCTCCATCGAGCTCAGGCGCAGGTAAACGCTCGACAGGACGAGGTCGTACTGGCTGCCCGGTGCTCCGACCAGCAGCTCGAACTTGTCGGCAGCCCGCGCGCTTCCCTGCCTCAGGGCGCGCTCCTGGCTGGTGACCGCCACGCCGAGCGCCACGGCGAAGGCCACAAGCACGGTGAACAGCGCGAGCGTCAGCCGCTGCTTGTGGAACATCGAGAAAAGAACGGGAAAAGGATTCATCGCGAAAGCGCCTCCGGCGCGGCAACGCGGCCGTGTTCGAGCCGGATCGTCCGGTCCGCCAGCGCGATGACGTCGCGATCGTGGCTGACGGCGATGACGGTCACGCCACGCGCATGGGCAAGCTCGGCGAGCAGGCCGGCGATCTGGCCTCCGTTCTCGGCGTCAAGGCTCGCCGTCGGTTCGTCGGCGAACAGCACCTTCGGTTCGAACAGCAGGGCTCGGGCCAGCGCCACGCGCTGCTGTTCGCCGCGCGAGAGCGTTTCCGCCGGACGATCGGCGGGCGGCACGCCGAAGCCGTCCAACAGCGCCCGGGCGCGATCCCTGAACCGGGCGGCGCGCCAATGCCCGAACCACGCGCCGAGCATCACGTTCTGCAGCGGCGTCATTTCGCCGATGAGATGGAAGTTCTGGAAAACGAAGCCGGCATTGCGCCGCCGCCAGGCATCGCGCGCATCCTCGCCGAGCGTGCCGATCTCTGCGCCGTCCCAGGCGATCCGACCTTCGCCCGGTTTCAATAGCCCGCTCATCAGGTACAAAAGGGTCGACTTGCCGGAACCGGACGGTCCGGTGATGGCGAAAAACGTCCCCGCATCCACGACAAGCCGGTCGATATCGAGCACCGGCGCGCCGCCGTTTCCGCGGGCGAAACTGTGGCGAAGTTCGTCGAGCGTCAGCTGCATCCGACCTGTCCTATCCCACGGGCGGCATGCTTAAGACCGTTATCGGTCTTTCGCGAACAACGCCGCGCCACAAAATCATGGTCCTAGCTTCGCCGATACTCGGCGTTCGTCAGGCGCACGCGGCTGACAAAGCCCAGATCCGGGTCACGATAGGTGCCGAGTTCGAGCGTCCCGGTCACGACGATGCCGACATTGAACGGCTGGACGGTCACGGTGTCGCGCGCATAAACGGCGATGATGTCCGACGGCCAGGTGGCCTCGCTGTCGCAGAACGGACAGAAGGACATCGGCATCCTGGTCAGAACGAAAAACGCGGACTCCGCCTTGAGCGGCGGCGCCATATAGCCGGACACGTCGACGATCTTGTCCTGATTGGCGAGCGCCATGTCCGAAAAGGACAGGTCCTTGTTGTAGAGGTCGCGCAACTTGATGTCGTCGGCGGCGCGTGCGGGCAGGATCAAAGTCGTCGCGGCGGCGGCGGTTGCAAGCATGAAGGTGCGACGCTTCATTTGCGGTCTCCTTGCTGAAACCAGTCAACCCGTTGGGCAGCCGGGGCGCGGCGTGCGCCCCGGCGTCGGCTGAACCTAGTTCGCGGCAACCGCGTGGTTCATGACGTGGAAGATGTAGTTCTGCTCGATGGTGCCATCGAACAGGTGGGCCCAGGGACCCTTGGCATAGACGGCGACATCCTCGCCCGAGTGGGATTCAGAGCTCATCGGGATCAGGGCCTGCTGCAGGTAATCCGGGTCGATGGCTTCTTCCTGGGTGGCGATCGGACGAGTGCCGAAATAGGCGCCCGCCTGCTCGGTCAGCACCGAACCGGCGCCGTTGAGGTAACCGACAACCGAATAGGGCTTGCCATCGGCGGCCGTTTCCAGTTCGCCATTGTGCTCGAGTCCCTCGTTGGAGATACCCATGCACAGACCCTCGATCGGGGTGCCGCGGCCGCAATAGCCGTTGAAGGCGATGGCGTGCTCGTGGTCGGCGGTGACAATGATCAGGGTGTCTTCGTCATTGGTCAATTCGTCGGCGATCTTGACGGCGTCGATGAAGGCGAGGCCATCGGTCAGGGCGCGGTAGAGATTGCCGGCGTGGTTGGCGTGATCGACACGGCCCGCCTCGACTTCGAGGTAGAAGCCGTTTTCATTCGTCGAAAGCGCCTTGATTGCGGCGGCGGTCATGTCGGCGAGCGAAGGCTCGGTCTCGGTGCGGTCGTACTCGTAGGCCATGTCCGAATTGGTGAACAGGCCGAGGATCTTGTCGCCGGAGGCGGCGTCAAGCGAGGCCTTGTCGGTCACGAAGGTCGTACCGAAGGCCGTGGCGCGCGCGATGAGATCGGTCTCGTCCTTGCGGGAGGACTTGCCGCCGAAGCTGGTCTCGGCGTTCATCGGCACGAAATTGCGGGCGCCACCGGCCATGGCGACGTCGATCGTGCCGGCTTCCATGGCGTCGATCAGCTGGACGGCGATGTCGGTGCAGCCCTCGGGCGCCTCGGCTTCCCAGTTGCGATAGGCGGTCTTGGCATAAACGGCCGCCGGTGTCGCATGGGTCAGACGGGCGGTCGAGACCACGCCGACCGACTTGCCGGCTTCCGAGACGATTTCCGAAAAGGTCGTCAGCTTGTTGGCTTCTTCGGTCGAGCAATCCTCGGTGAAGGCGTTCGGGCCGAGATTGATCAGGTTGAAGCGCTGCTTGATGCCCGTATTCATCGAACCGGCGGTCGGGGCGGAGTCCGGGGTCTGGGCATTGAGATTGTAGGTCTTGACCAGAGCCGAATGGTACTCGGCGGTCTCGTAGGGCAGCACATGCTCTTCGCCGAGCTTGCCTTCCTGCTGGCCGGCGAATAGGCGAATAGCGTAATTGGTGCCGACGCCCTGACCATCGGCGATCAGAAGGATGACGTTCTTGGCCTTGCCGGTATTCGGCTGACGCGCGGCCATTTCGGCGATCAGCGCCTGGGCGTTGGTGAAATAGGGATCGGCGGACTGCGGCAGATCCTGGGCATTCGCACCGGACATGGCCAGCGTGGAGGCGGCCAATAGGGCAGCGATTCCAATCTTTCTCATAATGAGGCTCCTGGGAATTTTGGAATTCGAAATGCTCGAAATACGTCCAAGCCGCCTCTTTCTAGAGACGCTTCCCACCGGCGCGGTGACAATTGCAACAAACTTACATGACAAAATTTGTTATATATCGCCAGCAGGTTGTGGCGGTAATGCAGCATGGAACCTGTGGAAAACTGGTGCAAATTGCACCACAATGTCACGCACCGATTTCGCCTTGCGTGGACAGGCAAGTCCGCAACTCGCCACGAAATGAGTGTGTGTTTCGACAAAGGCACGATGGCTTGCAGTGCATCGCGCCAAGAAGCGGATGGCGGTGTTTCACAACAAACCGATGCAACCACCAGCGGCAGGAGCAGCGTTTTGGTTGAACCGGAACGCATCTTGCACCGATGCGGCGACATCGCGGCGTTCCATTCGCCCGCGATCGAGGTCGACAGGCGCTGCCTTTCCTGCCCGACATCGATCAATAAGGCAGGCGTGGCGCAGGACCGTCGCCAGCGTCTGGCCGCTCAGGCCAGCGCCTCTCCGATCGCAAGGGCGGCGAGATCGAGCACCGCCCTGACGCGGGTGATGCGCGCCGCTCCGACCCGATAGGCCAGCATCACATCCGAAGGCGGCGAGCGCCAGTCCGGCAGGCAATTGACGAGGCGGCCTTCGGCGAGATCGGCGCGCACGATCGGTTCGGGCAGAAACGCCACGCCCACGCCTTCAAGCGCAAGGTTCCGGATCACGGCGAAATCGCGGACCGCCGTGACCGCCTCGACCGCAATCACCGCCGATTTCTTCGGCCCGACAATGCGATCGACGTGCCAGTCGTGCCGCGTGCCACGCCCTGAAAAGACGATGCAGTCGATAGTTTCGAGGTCCGCGGGCTCGATGACCCGGTTCCTTGCCAGCAGTTGCGGACTGGCCACCAGCACCCGGCGAAAGCTGCCGAGCCGGCGCGCCACCAGCCGGTCGTCGCCAATCTTGCCGATGCGCACGGCAAAGTCGAAGGCAGGATCGGCGAGATCGTCGAAGCGGTACTCGGATTCGATCACCAGCCGGATGTCCGGCAATTCACGGCGGACAAGCGGCACGAGGCGACCAAGAACCAGCGCGCCGAAGGCCGGCGTCAGCGTCATGCGCACAATGCCGCGCACTTGAGCTGTCTGATTGCGCGCCTCTTCGGCGAAGTCGTCGACCTCGGCGAGCAGCGACTGCGCCTTGGGCAACAAGCGCTCGCCCTCGCGGGTCAGGTTGACGCGACGCGATCGCCGTTCGAACAGCTTGACGCCGAGCCGGCCCTCGAGCCGGCTGAGCTGGAGGCTGACCGTCGCCTTCGACAGTCCCAGCCTTTCCGCCGCCGCGGTGACGCCGCCGCTGCGCGCCACTTCGACAAAGACATTGAGTGCAGAAAGGTCAAATGTTTGCATTTTTCAAACTTTCGGTTCGATCAATGCCAATTGTTTGAGTTTCAAGGTGGACCACATTGCCGGCATCCGCAACCGGAAAGGCAATTTCCATGTCGAGCAAAATACTCATCACCGGCACCAACGGCACGTTTGGCCGGCTCACCGTCGAAACGCTGATCGCTGGCGGCCACCAAGTCGCCGCCGCAATGCGCGCGCCCGAAACACGCAATCGCAACGCGGCCAGGGCCCTTCGCGATCTAGGCGCAACCATCGTTGCGATCGACGTTACCGACGACACGAGCGTCGAGGCCGGCACGAAGGCCGCCATCGATGCGCTTGGCGGGCTCGATGTGCTGGTCAACAATGCCGGCATCGGCGCCCACGGCATCCAGGAAGCGTTCACACCCCAACAATTGCTCGATCTCTACGACATCAATGTCGTTGGCACCCACCGCGTTACCCGGGCCGTGCTGCCGCACTTCCGAGATGAGCATTCCGGCCTGATCGTCAATGTTTCGAGCCTTCTCGGGCGGTTGATCATCCCGTTTTACGGACCCTACAGCGCCGCAAAATTCGCCCTTGAGGCGCTGACCGAGACCTATAGGGTCGAACTCGGCGGCTTCGGCGTCGATGTCGCGCTTGTCGAGCCGGGCGGCTTCGCCACCCCGTTCTACACCGGCCTGGCACTTCCCGGGGACCAGGAGCGGCTGGCAACACTCGGTGAGTTCGCCAAAATTCCGGCCGGCGCCCTTGCCGGCTATGTGCACTCCATCGAGGCCAATCCGGCGCAGGACCCGGCTCTTGTCGGCGAAGCCATTCTCGGGATCATCGACACGCCGGCCGGCGCACGCGCATTTCGCACAATTGTTGACCGCAGCGGCGTGGCTGAAGCGGTCGAAAGCCACAACGCGGCGACCGAAACCATGCTCCGCACGATTTACGCGGCGATGGGCATGTCCGGCATGCTCGCGCTGAACCGGGGCTGATCCGGACCCTCGGCGTCAAAGCCGAAAGACGCGACGACCCCATCGGCCGCTCCAGCCTGCGACGACGTCGCGTCTTTCATTTCTGCCCTGCCATCGGCTAGGAAGACATCGGTCTTCCCCTCGCCTGCATATGGTCAATCAGGGAGATGCATCATGCAATCACGAACAATCAAGTCGATCGTCGCGGCCGCGCTAGCCGCCGCCGTTGTCGGCATGCCCGCCGCCCGAGCACAACTCGACTACTGGATCGCCGGCATCTGGGACACTTCCGAGGGCCAGATGAGCATCGAGCACCACGATCCCGATGTCTCCGGCACTTATAGTCAGGACCGCGGCCGCATCTTCGGAACGCTCGACGGCCACCAGCTCACTGGTTTCTGGGTCGAGCAATCCTCGGGCGTCAAATGCGACGCGCCACGCGACGGCAGCTATCACTGGGGCCGGATCGTCTTCGATTTCGACGCCGAATTCGACGCCTTCTCCGGAACGTGGGGCTATTGCGACCAGAATCCGTCGCGCAGCTGGACCGGCGCGCTGCAGGCTGCCGCCAAGCTGCTGAGATAAGGTCCGCTCGGCAGGGCATGACGCCAAAACGAAGCGGCCGGCTCCGAACGAGCCGTTTTCAAATCCGAAAGCTTGTGAACGGCATCAGTTGCCGTGGCGCCGCAATCCGATTTCGTCGAACTCGGCCTGCTCGGCCTTGGCTTCGGCCGCCGCCTCGCGCAGATGCTCGCGCTGGTCGAGCAGTTCGATCTTCTTGAGTTCCTCGATGGCTTCGGCGAGCGCGTCCTGCGCCGCTTCGAGTTGGCCGCGCATGTTCTCGGCTGAATTCAAAAGATTGTCGCGCCTGGCGCGCGCCGCCTTGGCAAAGGTCGAATAGGCGAAATGTGCAACATCCGAAATGCCGGTCTTCTGGTGCTCGATCTCGATCTGCTGATCGAGTTCGGCGGCCATGCGCTCGAAATCGGCGATCATCATCTCGATCTGGGTGACCTGGCGGCGTTTTTCATCCACCTGGAACTTCTTGAGCCGGATCAGACTCTTGTTGCGCGACTTCATGACTTGCACTCCTTACTCATCAAGTCTTCCTCGCAGCGATATCCATCTCCAAGATCTCCGCGAGCCGCTTGTAGCCCGCCTCGATACTTGTTCGATCTTCCCGATCCTGGCTCAGAAACGCCTCCAGGGTCGGCATGATCGCCATCGCCCGATCCACCTTCGGATCCGATCCCTTCCGGTAAGCCCCCAGCCGGATCAGTTCCTCCATGTCGGCGAACACCGACATGAGATCGCGCGCCGCCTGCAGGACCGGCCGAACAGGAACCGGCACGCAACCCGGCATGGTGCGCGAAATGGACCTCAGAACGTTCACCGCCGGATAGCGACCGCGTTCGGCGATGGCACGCTCCATGACAATGTGCCCATCGAGAATCCCGCGGACGGCATCCGCGATCGGCTCATTGTGATCGTCACCTTCCACCAAAACGGTAAAAAGTCCGGTAACGGACCCCGATCCTTCGAGTCCCGGACCGGCACGTTCGAGAAGCCGCGGCAGCTCCGAAAACACCGTCGGCGGATAGCCCTTGGCCGTCGGCGGCTCGCCGATCGACAGCCCGATCTCGCGCTGCGACATGGCAAAGCGCGTCAGGCTGTCCATCATGCACAGCACCCGTTTGTTCCTGTCGCGGAAATACTCGGCCAGCGTCATGGTCAGATAAGCCGCCTGCCGGCGCATCAGCGCGCTCTCGTCGGAGGTCGCCACGACGATCACGGAGCGCTTCAGCCCCGCCTCGCCGAGATAGTCGGCGATGAACTCCTTGACCTCGCGGCCACGCTCGCCGATCAGCCCGATCACCGCCACGTCGGCGGCGGTATTGCGCGCCAGCATCGACATCAGCACCGACTTGCCGACGCCCGACCCGGAAAAAATGCCCATGCGCTGGCCCTCGCACACTGTGGTGAAGGTGTTGAGCGCCCTGACCCCCAGGTCGAGCGGCGCGCCTACCCTGGTGCGCAGATGCGCCGAAAGCGGCGCGCCCTTGAGCGGGAACCCGGTGTCGCCGCGCGGCAGCGCACCCTTGCTGTCGATCGCCTCGCCCTTGGCGTTGATCACCCGCCCGAGCCAGCCCTCGGTGGGATAGGCCTGGCCGTCATGGGCGGCGAACACCGCCTTGCAGCCGAGGCGCACGCCTTCCATCGAGCCGAAGGGCAGACACAGCGCCCGCCCGTCCTGGAAGCCGATGATTTCGGCCTCGAGCGCCTTGCCGGCGCGGGTCTCTATGGTGACGCGGCCGCCAACGCGCAACTCGCGCATCGGTCCGACGATCTCGATCAACAGGCCCTGCACGGACTTGACCCGTCCGAAAACCTCGACCTCGTCGATATCGGTGATTTCGGCAATCAGCGAGTGCACCCTGTTCCCCCCGGAATATATTGCCGCCCGGCAAGAGCGGACCGGCTGCGACTCGGCCCGTCCGAATCGCCAGCAAGAAAGCTAACCGATCGTTAATCAATATGCTCTATTGCGCTTCCCGGAGCAAAATTTTCCACCGGAACGCGCCAGTCCGGGATATGCTTAACCCCATACAGCTTTCGATGAGTCGCACGAGTCCGTTACAGGGCTTTCTTAAACCTTTTTCTTAAGTTTTTCATTTTGAGTTTTTATTGGTTTTTCAACGAGTTGCAACCATGTGTGTTCAGAAATCGTTTCGACTTGTTTTCCCGAATTAAAGTTTGTTAACTAATTGCATTTAGGGTCGAATCATATCCAGTAGGGTTGGATTGGATGAATGCCACGCATGGGCACCATCCTTGTTCCAGCAGGAACCTTTCAAGGGGCTGAGCATGCGAGTACTGCTGATCGAAGATGACGGCGCGACGGCTCAATCAATAGAGCTGATGCTGAAGTCCGAGAGCTTCAACGTTTACACCACCGACCTCGGCGAAGAGGGTGTCGATCTCGGCAAGCTCTACGACTACGACATTATTCTTCTCGACCTGAATTTGCCGGACATGTCCGGATACGAAGTCCTCAGGACCCTGCGCGTCGCCAAGGTGCAGACGCCGATCCTCATCCTCTCGGGTCTTGCCGGCATCGAGGACAAGGTGCGCGGTCTCGGCTTCGGCGCCGACGACTACATGACCAAGCCCTTCCACAAGGACGAATTGGTGGCGCGCATCCACGCCATCGTCCGCCGCTCCAAGGGCCACGCCCAGTCGGTCATTTCGACTGGCGATCTCAACGTCAATCTCGACACCAAGACCGTCGAGGTCGGCGGCCAGCGCGTGCATCTGACCGGCAAGGAATACCAGATGCTCGAACTGCTTTCCTTGCGCAAGGGCACGACCCTGACCAAGGAAATGTTCCTCAACCATCTCTATGGCGGCATGGACGAGCCTGAACTCAAGATCATCGACGTCTTCATCTGCAAGCTTCGCAAGAAGCTCTCCGTGGCGACCGGCGGCAAGAACTACATCGAGACCGTCTGGGGCCGCGGCTATGTGCTGCGCGAGCCGGACGAAGGCGAGGTCTATTCCGAAAGCGCCTGACGCTTCGGACAGATCCAGGCATCACGGAACCCCGCCGATCCGGCGGGGTTTTTGTTTGTCGGAACCCGCGCGATATCCCGCAATTGCGCCGGATCCGAGGATGGAGCCGCCGCCATTTGCCCTCCCGAACCCGTGAAGCCTCCGGTTTTGCGCCGCCACAGGCGCGAGGTCGTCAGCCCGCGCCGCTGTCGACGGTCAACACCGCCTTTGCGGTCTGACGCCGCCGCGGCGGCTTCATTGAGTGACGTCCGCATCCATAGGCAGTCGCGCCGCGCTGGCTGGGAAACTCATGTAACCAGTATTACTTCATAGAATACTGTATTCGCAGTTACATATTCCCCATGTTTTCGATATATAAATATTTCATTAAGCATTAACATCTACGTTGTTTTACGGATTTCAAATGGTCGAATCATTTAACCAGAGAATTAATGGGGGATTTGGGCATGTTTTCTTGGTTCAACAATCTGAAGATCGGCGCCAAGATCGGTCTCGGCAACGGACTCATTTTGGTGCTTCTGGTTTTTGTTGCCGGCATAACTTTTTACGGGCTGAACCTCGCCAACGGCGAGTTCGGCGATTATCGCGTCATTGCGCGGCAATCGATCAATCTGGGATCGGTCCAGTCCGGCATTCTGAACGCCCGCACCAATGCCAACGTCTTTTTGTCCAATAGCGATGAAGCCGCCGGCATCGCCGTCGACGAGCACCTCGACTCGACCCTTAAGGTGATCGACGAGACCCTGCCGCTGTTCGAGCGCCAGAAGGCCATCGAGGCGATCGGCGGAATCCGGTCGGACGTCGAGACCTACGGCCAGTCCTTCGAAGAAGCGATCGGAATCATCAAGCAGAACGACGAGCTCAACGCCTACCTCAACGAACTCGGCCCTCAGACCGAGGTCGTCCTGTCTTCGATCATGGAGGATGCCTTCGCCAACAACACCAATCTCGAAAGCAAGACGGCGACGCAGACCCTGCGCGAACTGCTGACGGTCCGCCTGTACACGGCGCGCTTCATGATCAACAGCACCCAGGCGAATGCCGAAACGGCGCTCGGGGCGCTGAGCTCGTTCAACACCTCGCTCGACGGCCTCGCCGCGCTGCAGAACACCGCAAAGGGTCGCGAGAACGTTGCGAGCATCAAGGCGATGATGACGGATTACGGCGACGCGCTCACCGCCTTCATCGATGGCACCAATGCCCGAAATGACATCGTCGAGAAGACACTCGAAGTGCTCGGCCCGAAGATCGCCAGCACGGCCAGTGGCATTGTCGAGGAAAACAACACCATCCAGGCGGAACTGGGCGAGCGCTCCACCAGCGACATCCAGAACACCACCATGACCACGCTCGTCGTGTCGGCCATCGCACTCGCGGTCGGTGCGCTCTCGGCCTTTTTTGTCTCCGGCCTGATTTCCCGTCCGATCCTGGGCATGACCGCGACGATGAATACCATGGCCAAGGGCGAATACGATCTCGACGTGCCGGCCCAGGACCGCAAGGACGAGATCGGCCTGATGGCCAAGGCCGTGGAAGTGTTCCGCCGCAACGGCATCAGGGTGCGCGAGATGACGGCCGACGAGGCCCAGCGCATCATCAGGGACCAGGAAGCCCGTGCCCAGATGATGCAGGAACTGCAGCGCGCCTTCGGCGAAGTGGTGGATGCCGCAGTCGCCGGCGATTTCACCCGCCGCGTCACCACCGAGTTCCCCGACCCCGAACTGACGGCGCTGTCGGCGAGCGTCAACAACCTCGTCGAAACCGTCGAGCGCGGGCTCGGCGAAACCGGCAACATCCTGTCCTCGCTGGCCGAGGCCGACCTGACGCATCGCGTTTCGGGCCAGTATGCCGGCGCCTTCGACAAGCTCAAGACCGACACCAATGCCGTGGCCGACAAGCTGACCGACATCGTCACCCAGCTCAAGGGAACCGCGCGCGGGCTGCGCACGGCAACGGGCGAAATCCTATCCGGCACCAACGACCTCGCCGAACGGACCACCAAGCAGGCGGCGGCCATCGAGGAAACCTCGGCGGCGATGGATCAACTGGCGACGACCGTCGCACAGAATGCCAAGCGCGCGGAGGAAGCGTCCGTCAAGACGCGAATCATGTCCCAGAGTGCCGAGGAAGGCGGGGACGTGATGCGCGAGGCCACGGTGGCGATGGAGCAGATCACCCATTCGAGCGCCAAAATCTCCAACATCATCGGCATGATCGACGACATCGCCTT
>JAHJQZ010000057.1 GCA_018818925.1 Alphaproteobacteria bacterium | reverse complement strand
TGGCTTGCTGTTGGCAGGCATCGTGCTCCTTGTGCGCCCTGCCCCGCTGACCGAGGCCGTGGAGCAGGTGGTGATGGTCGAACTCGTTGCGCCCCCGCCTGTCGCGGCAAAAGCACCGGCGCCGGTGCCAGCCGTGGCCCAGATCGCCGAGGCGGCAAAACAGACCGACACGATCGAACCGGCCCCACCAAAAGCCGAGCCGGGCATGATCGAAGCCGCAACTCTCATGGCGGGCACCGCCCTTGCCGATCCGCGCAATATAGAGGCGCGGGCAATGCTGGACCAGATTGAAGCTTCGCTGCGGCGCGAGCAGGTCTGCGGCATCGAGGCGATGGAGCAGATCAAGGCGCGCGAGCCCGACTGGTCTCCCGAATGCGTCATCTCCTATGCCTTTGCCGAACCGCAGATCACGGGTGACGCGGTGGTTGCTCTGGGCGCGGTGGTGCTGAGCGGAACGCAATGGTACCGGCTCGAATATGAGTGCGCGCTCGGGGCCGACCTCGCCTCGGTCATATCCTTCCGCTACCGGGTCGGGGATCCCGTCTCCGACAGGGAGCGCGACAGGCTCGGGCTTGCCCCCTGCAAGTGAGCGGCGGGTAAGAAAAAAGGCCCGGGATATCTCCCGGGCCTTTTTCTATCTCAGGTGGCGAAGTGCCCCCACCCGACCCGGCTTTGCCGGGCCACCCTCCCCACGAGGGGGAGGGAGACGGGAGCGACTAGACCGCGCCGCCCGCCATGACCGCGAGGAGCAAGAGCGCCATGATGTTGGTGATCTTGATCAGCGGGTTGACGGCCGGGCCGGCGGTGTCCTTGTAGGGGTCGCCGACGGTGTCGCCGGTGACGGAGGCCTTGTGGGCATCCGAACCCTTGAAGTGGACCTGGCCGGACTTGTCGGTGAAGCCGTCCTCGAAGGACTTCTTGGCATTGTCCCAGGCACCGCCGCCCGCCGTCATCGAGATGGCGACGAACAGGCCCGTGACGATCACGCCCATCAGCATGGCGCCGAGAGCCGAGAAGCCCTGGGCCTGGCCGGCGATCCAGGTGATCACGAAATAGATCACGATGGGGGAAAGGACCGGCAAGAGCGAGGGCACGATCATCTCGCGGATCGCGGCCTTGGTCAGCATGTCGACGGCACGGCCGTAATCCGGCTTTTCCGTGCCGGCCATGATGCCCGGCTTTTCCTTGAATTGGCGACGGACCTCGATCACCACCGCCTGGGCGGCACGACCGACGGCGGTCATGGCGATGCCGCCGAACAGGAACGGCAACAGGCCGCCAAAGATCAGCCCGACCACGACATAGGGATTGGATAGGCTGAAATCGACATTGAGCAGCGGGAAGTACTCGTGCAGGTCCTGGGTGTAGGCGGCGAACAGCACCAGGGCGCCCAAGCCCGCCGAACCGATGGCATAGCCCTTGGTCACGGCCTTGGTGGTGTTCCCCACCGCGTCGAGCGCGTCGGTGTTCTTGCGCACGTCCTTTTCGAGACCGGCCATTTCGGCGATGCCGCCGGCATTGTCGGTCACCGGGCCGAAGGCGTCGAGCGCGACGATCATGCCGGCGATGGCCAGCATAGTGGTCACGGCAACGGCGATGCCGAACAGGCCGGCCAGGATGTAGGTGACGATGATGCCGGCGATGATGACGAGGGCCGGCAGGGCGGTCGATTCGAGCGAGACGGCCAGACCCTGGATGACGTTGGTGCCGTGGCCGGTGATCGAGGCCTCGGCGATCGAGTTGACCGGGCGCTTGTTGGAGCCGGTGTAGTATTCGGTGATGATCACGATCAGCGTGGTGATGACCAGACCGACGACGCCGCACCAGAACAGCGACAGCGGGGTGAAGGTCGCGCCGGCGGCGGTGATGGACAGGTTGAGGTCGCCGAAGACCAGCCAGATCACGGGAAGCAATACGATCAGCGAGAGGACGCCGGTCGCGATCACGCCCTTGTAGAGCGCGCCCATGATGTTGCCGGATGCGCCGAGCTTGACGAAATAGGTGCCGGCGATCGAGGTTGCCACGCAGGCGCCGCCGATGGCGAGCGGCAGGACCATGCCGGCGAGCCTGAGCTCGACGGGCAGAACGATGGCGGCCAGGACCATGGTGGCGACCACGGTCACCACATAGGTCTCGAAGAGGTCGGCGGCCATGCCGGCGCAGTCGCCGACATTGTCGCCGACGTTGTCGGCTATCGTCGCGGGATTGCGCGGATCGTCTTCGGGGATGCCCGCTTCGACCTTGCCGACCATGTCGCCGCCGACATCGGCACCCTTGGTGAAGATGCCGCCGCCGAGACGGGCGAAGATGGAAATGAGCGAGGCGCCGAAGCCGAGCGCCACCAGGGCGTTGACCACGGTGCGGCTCGTCGGCTCGAAGCCGAGGCCGAGAGTAAGGACCATGAAGTAGATGGTGACGCCGAGAAGGCCGAGGCCGGCAACGAGAAGCCCGGTGACCGCGCCCGACTTGAAGGCGAGATCGAGCCCGCCGGCAAGCGATTTGGTAGCGGCCTGGGCGACGCGTACATTGGCGCGCACGGAAAGGATCATGCCGATGAAGCCGGTGCCGCCGCTGAGCAGGGCGCCGATCAGGAAGCCGATGGCGGCATAGACGCCCAAAAGCCAGAAGGCGACGATGAAGATGACAACGCCAACGATGGCGATGGTGGTGTACTGACGCCTCAGATAGGCCTGAGCGCCTTCGCGCACCGCTGCAGAGATTTCCTGCATGCGGGCAGTGCCGGCATCGGCGGCCATAAGGCTCCGAGTCGTGACGACACCATAGACGATCGACAGCGCTCCCGCGATGACGATCAGCCAGAGTGCAAGGTCCATAGGTAAGCCTCTTGTTTTTGGTTCGTGCTCTCCGGGCCCGGTGGAACCGGACTTAATGCAAGCGCCGAGCGAGCCGTCGGCGCCGTCCCCCGAAAATGGCGAACGTATGGCAAATCGGCGTCAAAAGGGCAATGAATAATGAGCCTGTTTCCCGGCCTATGCCCAGTCATGCGTCGCTTTGAAACAGGTTTGCCGCTTTTATGGCCAGATGGTTGGCGCCGGTGCCGATCTGCTCAAGCAAGGGGCGGGCTATTTGGGCCGATCGGGGGCGTGCGTCCGGCCATGAGGTCGCGATTCGCCGAAGCGAATCGATGTCGGGCAGTTCGGCATCGTCATCAGAACGCCAGCGTGGCCAAGCCGTAGGCAAGGGCACCGGCAAGGGTCGACAAAACGACCGAGGGACGGACCAGATGCGCCGCCAGCACGGCGAGGATGCCGAGAGCGAGCGGCGCGATCTCCGCGATGTCGGGCTTGGCCAGCGGCAGGACCGACGCGACAAACAGGGTGGCGATGGCCGCCGGGCCGGTGGCGACAAGAAAGCGGCGCAGGAAGGTGTCGGCATCGGTTCTGGACAGTTTCAGCCTGGTCGGCACGAAGCGGAAGGTCCAGGTGAACAATCCGACGACGACGGCGAGAAGGATCAGTTCGGGTCTCATTGCGATGCCCTTTTCAGCGCGCCTATGGCGGCGCCGAGAATCATGCCGGCGAGAATGCCGACACTCGGCGAGACGAGAAAGGTGCCAAGCACGGTGGCGAGGGCGGCGGCGGCGACGGTCAAAAGCTGCGTTTTGTCGAGAAACGACAGGAGCAGCGCCAGGAACAGGGAAGGCAGCATGAAACCGAGGGCGGCATCGAGCACGGGCCAGGCCTCGAAAGCGCTCTCGCCGGCGAGTACTCCGACCGCCGTGCCGGCGATCCAGGCGAGATAGGCGCCAAGGCCGATGCCGCCGACCAGGCGCTCGGAAAAGCGCCGGCCGCGCATGAGGGCGCCGAGCGTTGTGGCAAAGACCTCGTCGGTCAGGCACCAGGCCCAGGCCCAGGCATGGCGGGCGCCGGCATGCCTGCCGGCCTTTTCCAGAAGAACCGGCCCGTAGATGACGTGCCTGAGGTTCATCACGATCAGCGTCACCGCGGTGAGGACGAGCGGGGCGCCGCTGGTGACAAGTGTCAGGGCGAGAAACTGCGCGGCGCCGGCGAAGATGACGACGGAGAACATCACCGCTTCGGCCGGGCTCAGACCGGCGCGGGTGGCGGCGACGCCGAAGGCGACGGCGATGGGGAAATAGCCGAGCACCACCGGAATGGACATGACGAGCCCGGCGCGAAAGCTCGAGGACGGGGCTTGGGTTTCAGACACGGGATCGGCTCGGAACGAGGGATTGGCGACGGGCGCGGCACCGCATCATACTCGGGCGAAGGCGCATCCGGCTACAGCCTCGAAAGCCGCAGCCCGATTGCCTCGGCATTGCCGGCAATGTGCACGGTCTTTTGTCGGGCGGTTTCGCCGGCGGTGATCGAGATGGCGGATTTCGAAACGCCCAGCGCCTCGGCCAGAAGGGCGACCACCGCCTTGTTGGCCTTGCCTTTGTCGGGCGGCACCGAAACGCGGATGCGCAAGACGGCGGAGCCGTCGTCGCGGGTCTCGATGCCTTCTATCCGCGTGGCGCCGGCATTGGGGGTGACGCGCGCGACCAGCGCCACGCCGCCATCGACCGGACGCCAGGGAACGGAATTGGTCACATTCCGTAGGCGGACTGCATCAGCGGATAAAGGATGACCAGCCGGAAGAACAGAATGGCCAGGAACAGCACGATCGGGGACAGGTCGAGCCCGCCCATGTCGGGAATGACCCGCCGGATCGGCTTGAGGACCGGATCGGTGAGCTGATAGAGCGCCCGCGCGATCGTCGCCACGAAGCGGTTGGACATGTTGAGGATGTTGAGCGCCAGAAGCCAGCTCACCACCACCTGCGCGATGATGATCCAGATGACGATGTCGAGCAGGACATCGACGAATTTCAGCAAACCGAAGAGCATCCGGCATCCCCTTTCGAGCGTGGTTGCGCATATCTAGTCATCCGGGGCGCCGAGGGCAAGCCGGGCGGGCAAAAAGGCGATTTCGCGCCGCAGGGCTCAGTCGCCCGCGCCGCCGCGGATTTGCTTGCGCAGGACGGTACGCTGGCGGGTCGAGATGCCGATCAGTTCGGCGACGCGCCAGACCATGTTGTCCTCGAGCTCGTGATTTTGTCCGTCGGCATAGACCACCTGCCACATCAGCCGGATGATGGCGAGGCGCTCGGTCTCGTCGAGGCGCGAGAGCGCCGCGGTGAATTTGTAGAAATCGACCGAATCGGCGTCGCGGCGCGTCGCCTCGGCAACGAGCCGTTTCACCTCGTCGCCGGCAAGGCCGAAATGCGCGGTCAGGATGCCGGTGATCGTGTCGCGCTCGTTGTCGGTGACGACGCCGTCGACGGCGGCCAGGTGCACGAGCAGGGTCGCGACGGAAAGCTTGGCGTCGGGGGGCGCGTCGTCTTCGCTGCGTGGCTGGGCAAACAGTCTCGAAATGGCGTCGAACATCGGTGCTCCCGAAATGAACCCGTCACCGGGCCGGCACAAGGGCTTGGGCAATCACATTGCCGTGCGGCTATTTCAAATGAAACCAGCGCTTTATCCGCCGCCGCATGCGGAACCAGAAGAATCGGTAGAACAGCTCATTGGTCATAACATGGCGGTAAACCCGTCCGAAGGCGACCATGGAGACCAGATTCCACGGTCGCCTGGCGCCGGTATAGTGCAAAAGCGCCGGATCGAAGGCCTCGTGCGGCGTTCGCGGCATCAACAGGTTCCACATTTGCGGCAGGCGCAGCCAATTGTGCTTGAAGATGAGGTTGAGCACGTCCTGGTCGTAATAGAGCCGGTCCATGGTGCCGTCCTCGATCATCGACTCGAGCCGGCCGAGGACGTCGGCCTTGCGCCATTCGGCCATGTCGATGACGAGGAACCCGGAATTGAAGTAGGGGTCGGCCGGGTCGAACAGGTCGAGATTCTGCCGCAAGTCGCGGCCGGCGGTGATGATGTGGGAATGCGGGTCGCGCACGGCGGCGATGGGATGGCCCTTGAGGTCGAGTTCGGCCATTTCCTCGATCGGGTGGCGCACATACATGTCGCAATCCAGATAGATGACCCGTTTCACCTCGCCGGGCAGGATGTGGTCGACCATCAGCCGGGCATAGATGACGTGGGTCAGCCGGTCGGAATAGCGTGCCTTGAGCCCGACGCGCCTGAAGACCTCGTTTTCCCTCAGGTCGTAATAATGAACCGATGCGCCGTATTCCTCCCCGATCCTGCCGAGATCGGCGATGTGACCGGCGGCGAGGCCGGGATGGCAGAGGTGGAAATTGAGGTCGGGACGGCGTTTGGAGGCGATGCAGATCGAGCGCATGACGGCATAGGCCGGCGCCCAGAAATTGTCGTCGAAGCACAAGACGACATGGATGGGGTCTGCGCTCATCGCGACGCGCTCCGTTTGCTGGCCGCGGCCGGAGCCGGGCTTTTTGCCGGACCGGGTCAAGGCTTCAACCCGATCAGTTTCCCGAGCCGCCGGCCGAGGCGGTGCCGCATATAGGCGTAGAACAGGTCATTGGTCATGACGTGCCGATAGGTGCGGGCGAAGGCGACGAAGGAGAAAAGGTTCCACGGCTTGCGCCGGTCGGTGTAGTGCAAGAGCTTGGGATCGAAGGCCTCGTGCGCGGCGCGCGGATTGATGACGTTCCACAAGGTGTCGAGTCGCTTCCAGCGGCCGTGGAAGGCGAGATTGAGGAAATCCTGGTCGTAGTAGATGCGCTCGAGCGTGCCGTCTTGCATGACCTGTTCGAATTTTGCGAGGACGCCCTCCCGGCGCCAGGCATCCATGTCGATGACCAGAAGCCCGGCGTTGAAATACATGTCGGTCAGGTAGAACAGGTCCTGGTTGGCGCGGATGTCGCGGCCGCCGATGATCTGGAAGGAATAGGTGTCGCGCACCGCGGCGACGGGACTCCCCTCCATGTCCATCTCGGCCAGTTCCTCGATGGGCGCCCGTACATACATGTCGCAATCGAGATAGATCAGCCGTGTCACGGTCGCGGGCAGCAATTCGCCGAACATCAGCCGCGCATAAACGATGTTGGAGAGGCGCCGGTTGTAGCGGGCGCGGGCGGCGATGTCGGCGAAGCGGGCATCTTTGTCGAGATCGTACCAGGCGAGCGTGGCGCCGAATTCGTCGGTGATGCGCGAAAGGTCGGCGACGTGCCGCTTTGTCAGGGTGCGGTGGCAGAGGTGAAAGACGAGATCCTTGCGCCTGTGGGTCGCAAGGCAGACCGACCGCATCGTGGCATAGGCCGGCGCCCAGTAATTGTCGTCGAAGGTCAGGGCGATGTGGATCGGCTGGCTTTTGTCTTGGCTGGGGAACTGGTTCATGGGCCGATGCGGTCCGGGCGGCTTCTGGCGGTGCGCCGTGCTTAGCACAACCCCGGTCCGAGGCAAGCCTCGGCGCCCCGCTGCGGCGGCGGGCCGCGCGGAAAGCCGGTGCGCGGCTCAGGCGGCGGCGGACGCTTGACTCCTGAAACGGATTGTTGTTCTCTTTTTGTTCTTGTCAGCGAGTCCAGGAAGGATAACGGTCCGATGTCTCACCGCAGCCAGGTCATCGCCGATCTGCGCGCCTCGATAAACGGCATCGAAAAGCGTGCCGGGTTCGGCGAGGCCGGGCGGGCCGGGACGGTCGCCACATTGCCGGGCGGCATGCCGCGGGTCGGGGCCGGCACGCTGAGCGAATTGTTCACCGACACCACGCGCGACGCCGGCGCCGGTTTCGGTTTTGCCCTGATGCAAGCGCGTGGAGCCCTGAGCGCCGAACGTCCGGTCGTTTTGTTCCTGCAGATGCGGGCCGAGGCGCAGGAGACGGGCCTGCCCTATGGGCCGGGGCTCTTGCGCTTCGGCTTCGATCCCCAAGCCCTGGCCGTGGTCAGAACCGGCACGATCGCCGAATTGCTGTGGGCCATGGAAGAGGCGGCCGGGTGCTGCAACGTCGCCGCCGTGATCGGCGATGTCGGACGCGGCCACACAAAGCTCGATTTCACCGCCTCGCGGCGGTTGTCGCTCAGGGCGGAAAGCTTTTCCGCCATGCTGATGCTTTTGCGTTCCGGCACAAACCGCGAGGCGAGCGCCGCCGTCTTCCGCTTCCACGTCGCCGCCCTCTTGAGCGCCGAAACGCCGTTCGACGCGCGGGCGCCGGGGGCGATGCGCTGCCGGGTGACGCTCGAAAAAGGGGCGAGGCAAGGGACACGGCACGGCGCCGGCAGCGGCGGGCAGGACGCTTTGGGGCAGGATTTCTGGGATTTGAGGTGGAGCGAAAATGGGCTTGTGGCAGACGGAGCACTCCCGGGCGTCGGACAGCCTCGGTCCGGGACGGGCGGCGCAAAGGCGCTATCTGGCGCTGATGCTGCCGGACTGGCCGACCGATTGTCTCAAACGGCATGACCCCGATCTGAGGGGCCTTGGAGCGTTCCCAGGCGAAGTGGCCGCCGGTTCGCCGGTTCGGGAACGCGACGGTCAAAAAGCCCGGCCGCTGATACTCTACGAAAAGCGCGACAACGCCCTCAGGCTCTGCGCCCTCGACAGGGCGGCGCGCGCCGCCGGGCTTCACGAGGGCCAGAGCCTTTCGGACGCCCGTGCCATCTGCCCGCATGTGGTGGCGCGCGAGGCCGATCACGATTTTCTCGCCATGATGTTCGCCCGGCTCGCCGACTGGCACGCCAATCTTTCGCCCGTGGTCGCGATCGTCGGCGACGAGCGCCCCTATGGCGACCTGATGCTCGACATCACCGGCGTCAGCCATCTGTTCGGCGGCGAGGGGGCGCTGCTCGAGCTGGCGGTCGGCCGGCTCACGGGCTTCGGCTACGCGGCCTCGGGCGCCATCGCCCCGAGCCTCGGTGCCGCCTGGGCGCTTAGCCATTTCGCGCCGGGGACGATCGCGGGCAAGCGAGAGGATGGGGCAACCCCTACCCCCTCCCCACCGGGGGGAGGGGAAGCGATTGCCGCGACCGCTCGGGCCAGTTACAGGCGAGGGGAGCGCCGCTTTCCGTCCCTCCCCCTTGCGGGGAGGGATACCGGCAGGCAGGGTGGGGGTGGGTCCCACGCTTCCAACGTTGTCTCCCTGCCCGCGCCGCCGCTCGGCCATCCGCGCGATCAGGGCAGCGGGCGTGTGTTCGACGCCATCGCGGCATTTGCGGCGGATGCGGCGCCGGCTGGCGCGGCCGAAGGCGGGAATGTTGCGGACCTCCTGGCGCCGCTGCCGGTCGCGGCGCTGCGGCTCGATGCCGAGCAGGTCGTGGCGCTGCGGCAGATGGGTTTGAAACGCATCGGCCAGCTCTATGGACGCGAGCGGGCCGGCCTATTGGCCCGGTTCGGCGGGACGCTGCTCAAGCGCCTCGACCAGGCGCTGGGGTTCGAGGACGAAAAGCTTGTTCCCCGCCTGCCGGTGCCCGAGCGCTATGTCGACCGCAAGTTCGGCGAACCGATCGGGTTGATCGAGGACGTGCTCTTGTCGGTCACCGATCTCAGCCATCGGCTTTCGGGACAGCTGCAGGCCGAGGGAACGGGGGCGCAGACCTTTCACCTCATGGTTTTCCGCGTCGACCACCAGGTCATGCACCTTTGCGTCAACGCGGCGCGGGCGACGCGCGACGCCAGTCACATCGCGCGGCTCTTCGCCAACCGCATCGAGCGGCTCACCGCCGATTTCGACGCCGGCTTCGGCATCGAGATGATCCGGCTGATGGCGAGTTCGGTGTCCGATCTTTGCGAAGCGCATCTGACGAGTTTTTTGGGCGGCGGCGAGGCGGACGAACTCGACCGGCTCTACGACCGCATGGCGAGCCGGCTCGGCGCCGGCGCGGTGCTGCGCCTGAAGCCGCTCGACAGCCATATCCCCGAGCGGGCGGCGCGATTCGAGCCGCTCATGGCGCGCACGCCGGACAAGAAGGAAGCCGCGGCCTCGGTCGGGGCGCCGCGACCCTTGAGGCTCCTGCCCACACCCGAGCCGGTCAAGGTGATCGCCGAGGTGCCGGACGGGCCGCCGGCGCGCATGGTCTGGCGGCGCATCGGCTATCGCTTCGAAAAGGCGTCGGGCCCGGAGCGCATCGGGGTCGAATGGTGGCAACCTGGCGCGGGAGGGCTGACCCGCGACTATTATGCCTGCGAGGACGACGAGGGCCGGCGTTTCTGGCTGTTCCGCGAAGGGCTTTACGAGGAAAAAGAGGCGCCGCGCTGGTTTTTGCACGGGCTGTTCGGGTGACTTCGACCCGTCCCGAATGGGCCAATCGTGCCACCGGCACGATTGGAGGGAAGAAGGCCATGAGGGCCATGCCCGAATGGCAGGCGGTTTGTGCCGGGGGCCCGTCTTCTCCCTCCCCTTGACGGGGAGGGTGGCCTGCCGAAGGCAGGTCGGGTGGGGTGGGGCGTAACATGCTGACGTTGCAAGCCTCCACCCAGGCTCACGACGGATTTGGCGAAGGGGCCAAGTCCTGTTCGCCAACCCTGTCCGCAAGGGGAAGGGATCGAGGGTGGAGGGTTCGGACGCCGGCGCTTGTGGCTCCACCCCACCCGGCCCGGCTTTGCCGGGCTACCTCCCCGTCAAGGGGAGGGAGAAGGGATGCCGGATGGTCCGTTGGAGAAATGGAAATGACCGCCTACACCGAACTCATCGCGGTCTCGAACTTCTCCTTTCTGCGCGGCGGCTCGCATCCGGACGAGCTGGTGGTCCGGGCGGCGAGCCTCGGGCTTGCCGGGCTCGGCTTGTGCGACCGCAATTCCTTCGCCGGGGCGGTGCGTGCCCATGTGATGATGCGCGAGATCGGCAAGACGGCGCCCGATTTCGGCTATTTCGTCGGGGTGCGGCTCTGCTTTGCAGACGGTACGCCGGACATTGTCGCCTACCCGACCGACCGGTCGGCCTATGGGCGCCTCACCCAGTTGCTGACGCGCGGCAACCGGCGGGCGGAAAAGGGCGACTGCATCCTTGGTCTTGATGATGTGGTCGATTTCGCCGAGGGGCAATTGTTCATCGTGCTGCCGGGCGATGACGCGGTTTTCGCGGCGCGGCCGACGATCGAAACGCTCGCTGCCTGGGCACCGGGCCGGGTCTGGGTCGGGGCGTCCTGCCGGCTCATGGGCGACGACCGGGCACGACTCAACGCCCTGGCGGCGCTGGCGGAGATGGCCGGCGTGCCGATGCTCGCAACCAATGACGTGCTCTATCACGACAAGGCGCGCCGGCCCCTGCAGGATGTCCTGACCGCGATCCGCGCGCATGTGACCATTGCCGAGGCCGGGCGGCTGCTCGAACAGAATGCCGAGCGGCATCTCAAATCACCGGACGAAATGGCGCGGCTTTTCCGCGACCACAAGCAGGCGCTCGCCGAAACGCAATGCTTCAGCAACAGGTTAAGCTTCTCGCTCGACGATCTGAGGTACAATTACCCCGAGGAAACGGTGGGCAATGGCGAGACGGCGCAGCAAACACTCGAACGCCTGACCTGGGCTGGGGCGAAAAAGCGCTATCCTTCCGGCATTCCCTTCAAGGTCAGGCGCATGGCCCTCAAGGAACTGCGCCTCATCACCGAAAAGCGCTATGCCGCCTATTTCCTCACCGTCCACGACCTGGTGCGCTATGCCCGCGAGGAGCGCGGGATCCTGTGCCAGGGGCGCGGCTCGGCGGCCAATTCGACGGTCTGCTATTGCCTCGGGGTCACCGAGGTCGACCCCATGGTCGGCAATCTCGTCTTCGGGCGGTTCATCTCGACCGAGCGCGACGAGCCGCCCGATATCGATGTCGATTTCGAGCATGAGCGGCGCGAGGAGGTGATCCAGTACCTTTACGAGAAATACGGCCGGCACCGGGCGGCACTGACCGCGACTGTCGTCACCTACCGGACGCGCGGCGCCGTCCGCGAGATCGGCAAGGTGTTCGGCCTTTCCGACGACCTGATCGGAGCGCTCAACGGGCTCAACTGGGGCTGGCATTCCAGGGGGATCAAAGAGGAACGGCTTAAAGAACTCGGGCTCGACGGGTCCGATCCGACGCTCAAGCTGGTGCTCAAGCTCGTGTCCGAGCTGATCGGGTTTCCCCGCCATCTCAGCCAGCATGTGGGGGGCTTCGTTCTGACCGGCGACCGGCTCGATGCCTCGATCCCGATCCACAATGCGGCGATGGAGGGCCGGACGACGGTCGAATGGGACAAGGACGATCTCGACGCGCTCGGCATATTGAAGGTCGACGTCTTGGCGCTCGGCATGCTTACCTGCATCCGCCGCGCCTTCGAGTTCATGAAGCTCCATTACGGCCTCGAGCCGACGCTCAGCGATATCCTCAGGGACCAGGATCCGCGCGTCTACGAGATGATCCAGCATGCCGATACTCTCGGGGTGTTCCAGATCGAGAGCCGGGCGCAGATGTCGATGCTGCCGCGCTTGAGGCCGAAAGAGTTCTATGACCTCGTCATCGAGGTGGCGATCGTCCGGCCCGGGCCGATCCAGGGCGGCATGGTCCATCCCTATTTGAAGCGAAGGCAGGGCAAGGAGATGCCCGAGGAGGTCGGGCCGGCGCTGCATGCGGTTTTGAAGCGCACGCTCGGCATTCCCCTCTTCCAGGAACAGGCGATGCAGATCGCCATCGTCGCCGGCGGCTTCACGCCGGGCGAGGCCGATCAGTTGCGGCGGGCCATGGCGACCTTCCGGCGCACCGGCACCATCGGCACATTCCGCGACAAGCTGGTCTCGGGCATGCTCGAACGGGGCTACACCCAGGATTTCGCCGAGCGCTGCTTCCGCCAGATCGAGGGCTTCGCCGATTACGGTTTTCCGGAAAGCCACGCGGCAAGCTTTGCGCTTCTGGTCTATGTCTCGTGCTGGCTCAAATGCCATTATCCGGACGTGTTCGCGGCGGCGCTTCTCAGTTCCCAGCCCATGGGCTTTTACGCACCGGCCCAGATCGTCCGCGACGCCGGCGAGCACGGCGTCGAATTTCGCGAACCGGAAATCAATTTTTCGCAACTGGAAAACGGGCTGGAAAGGGGACGGCGGGCGGCCGGGCACCTGTGGGACCGGTACAAGGCAATGGCGGACGACATATGGGCCGATCACGCGGTGCGGCTCGGCTTCTCGCGCGTCAAGGGGCTGAAGCAGACCGACGCGGCGCTGATCGTCGCCCGGCGCGGCAGGGGCTATGATTCAGTCAGGGATCTGTGGCTGAGGACCGGGCTCGGCGCCCCGGTGCTCGAACGCCTGGCCGAGGCCGACATGTTCACCTCGCTGGGGCTCGGCCGGCGCGACGCGCTCTGGGCCGTCAAGGGATTGAAGGGCACGGACGGGGCCGAGACGCTGCCGCTTTTTGCCGCCGCGTCGGAACGCGATCCCCGCAAGGAACCGGATGCCGACCTGCCGCCCATGCCGCCGGGCGAGGAGGTGATCCACGACTATAGGCATCTCGGGCTGTCATTGAGGGCGCATCCGGTCAGTTTCGTGCGGTCGGGATTGCGGGCGCGCGGGACGCTTTCCTGCGCCGAGCTCGCTCAAAGGGGGCACGGTCACGTGGTCGAGGTGGCGGGGCTGGTTCTGGTGCGCCAGCGGCCGGGTACGGCGAGCGGGGTCGTGTTCATGACGCTCGAGGACGAGACCGGCATCGCCAACATCATCGTCTGGCCAAAAACCTTCGAAGTGTGGCGGCGGGTGGTGCTCGGGGCGCGTTTCGTCGCCATCAGGGGCCAGGTGCAGCGCGAGGGCGAGGTGGTGCATCTGGTGGCGCGGCAGATGACCGACCTGACATCGGCGATAACGGCGCTCGGCGATGACGCCGAGGTGGGGAGCGAGGGCCAGGCCCGGGCCGACGAGGGCCGCGGCCCGCGCCAGAATCCGTGGATCGCCATGGACGCGGCCCGCGAGGAGCGGGCGCGGCGTGCAGCGGAAGCGGCGCTGCCGAGCGGCCGGAATTTCCACTGACGGCTTCGCTCACCCTCCCCGTGATGGCAAGGCAATCGCATTTGGTTGCGCAGCTCCCCTCATCCGGCGCTTCGCGCCACCTTCTCCCGCAAGGGGAGAAGGAAGACAACCGCGGAAACTAGGGCTCCTTCCCCCTCTCCCTTGACGGGAGACTTGGGCGCTGACCTTGCTCCAGCGGAGCAAGGTCAGCGCCCAAGGCCCGAAGGGCGGGTGAGGGTGGGGCCACACGGCATGCCGTCGCCAAATGCGATTGCCCTTTCCCCGGCGGGGAGGAGGCGCCGGAGCAAGACGCCCCCCTAGAGGGTTCCCCTGAGGAACGGCCGGGGACGCGGCAGGGGGAAGTCGAGTGTCGGGGACGGCGGCGGCTCGGGGGCCCAGAGCGGGCGGGAACGGGGCAGGGGCACGCTGCGCAGCCTGCCGAGCAGGGAGACGGCATGGACATGCGACGCGACTTTGTCGCTCAGAAAGCTCGGCTCGCCCTCAAGACCGTAGGGATAGGCCTCGGCGCGCGAGGCGACATAATCGCCGGCCTCCTTGCCGCAGATCAGCGGGCGCATGTCGGTCGGCGCGCCACCGTCATTGGCAATGGCGGCGACACTTCTGCCCGAGCCGGAAATCTGGCCGGAAAACCCCGAAAGGAGAAGCTGGGCGGCGACCTCGCCGCGCTCGCGGGCCGAGGCGGAACCGAGCACGACGGCCATCAGGTCGCGGCCTTGGCGGGTGGCGGTGGCGACGATGTTGAGCCCCGAGGAGCAGACATAGCCGGTCTTCATGCCATCGGCGCCGGCAAAGCCGGTCAAAAGATTGTTGTTGCTGTCGAGCCGGGCCTTGCCGAGCTGCACCGATTCGGTGGCGAACAGCGCGTCGTATTGCGGATGGCGAATGCGGATACTGAGCGCCAGAACCGCGAGATCGCGCGCCGTTGTGACCTGGTCGGGATCGTGCAGCCCATTCGGATTGGTGAAATGGCTGGCGCTCATGCCCAGGGCGCTGGCCGTGACGTTCATTTCGAAGACGAAATCCTCGACGCTGCCTGAAACCGTTTCGGCGATGGCGACGGCGATGTCGTTGGCCGACTTGACGATGAGCAGGTAAAGCGCGTTCTCGAGCGTCAGCGCAGTATCGACCGGCAGGCCGATCTTGGCCGGCGGTTCCGCAAGGGCGCGCTCCGAGATGATCACCGGGGTGTCGAGGGTCAGCCGTCCGGCGGCGATGGCCTCGAAGGTGACATAGGCGGTCATCAGCTTGGTGAGGGAAGCCGGATGCCAGGGCTGGCCCGCCTCGTCGGCGAACAGCACCTCGCCGGAGCGCATGTCGAGCAAAAGGCGCGGCATGGCAGAGGACGCCCCGGCCGCCAGCGCAGCGAGGGCAAAAACGAAGGCGAAAAGGGCACGGCGCCATGCTGGCATGGGCGAAAGGCTCCGGAAACGGCGAACAGGCGGGCTACTCCTAGCAGCCGTCATCGCGGCGGGCAATGTGACGCGGCGCCAGTTCCCCAGGGCGCATGCAACCCGCTGCCATAATTTGACAGTAGGTGCTGATATCGACGCGCCATCAGCCACACGGAGACCGAACCATGACCAAAATCGCGATCGTCCTGACCGAGAACTACACCGACTGGGAAAGCGCCATGCTCGCGGCGGTGCTGCGCGGCTTTTACGGCGTCAACGTGGTGACCGCGAGCCCTGACGGCAAACCGGTCACCTCGTCCGGCGGCTTTGCCGTGACCCCCGCGGCAGCGCTCGCCGCGCTGTCAGCCGACGAAATCGACATGCTCATCGTCAATGGCGGCACGCAATGGGATCTCCCGGCCGGCGCCGATCTTGTCGCGCTGATGCGCGGCATGCGGGCAAGGGGCAAGCCGGTCGCGGCGATCTGCGGCGCGGTCAAGGCGCTCGCCCAAACCGGCCTCATCGACGGCGTGCCGCATACCGGAAATTCGGCCGAGGAACTTGCTTCGGTCGAGGGCTATCGCGGCGGCGCCCGCTTCGTCGCGCAGCCCCCGGCCCTGTCGTATGACGGCATCATCACGGCGGCGGGCACGGCGCCTGTCAGTTTCATGAAGGCAGTGTGCGAGGCGCTCGGCTTCGGCGGGCCGCAGCTCGACTTTTATGTCGGCGTGCTCGGCGCCGAGCATCGCGCAGCTTGACGGAGCGCCCGCGCCGGCGGCACTGCAGGGCAGCTACCGGCGCATACCATGTATGCGGTCGTGCTCTGGTCACAAAGCGGAACTGGTGCTAGAAGCGATACCGTATCCAGTGCGCCGCGTGAGACGAATGACCGAGCACGACAGCCAGATCAGCAACAATTGTTCCGCCATGAGCGACGTCCTGAGCCGGATCGGCGACAAATGGAGCGTCATGGTCGTCGGGAAATTGAACGACGGGCCGGTGCGCTTCAACAGCCTCAAGCGCCAGATCGGCGGCATCTCCCAGCGCATGCTGACGCTGACCCTCCGGAATCTCGAACGCGACGGGCTGGTGGTCAGGACCATGTATCCGGAAATCCCGCCACGGGTCGAATATGCGCTGACCCCACTGGGCCAGACGCTCCTGCCGGCGATCAACGGCCTGTGGGACTGGTCGGTAGCCCATTACGCCGACATGCTCGAGGCGCGCACCGACTACGATGCCCGCGACGGCAAGGTGTGGATGGCGGCGGAATAGGGCCGCCGAGTCACCTCTTCCCAAAAGGGCGAGGTGAAGGACCGTCTGGCGCCTAAAGCGGATCGCCAACGGCGATGGTCGCGGCCTCGAGCGCGATCTTCCAGCTCGCCTGGATGTCGGCCGCCGAGAAGCCGCACAGGATTTCGAAGGTCCCCGCCTCGATGCGCCAGCATTGGGCCACGACGTCGAAAAAGGCGAAATCGCGTGGCCTGAGATCAAGGCTCACGGTGCATCCGTCATTGGCGTCGAGGACGATCTTGACGAAAGCCTTCAGCTCCTTGACCGGACGCGGCACCGAAGCCTGCTCGTCGCCGACATAAATCTGGATGACGGTCGAGCCGGACCGGGCGCCGGTGTTTCTCAACCCGGCATGGACGCGCACGACGCCTTCGCTCTCCATGAGGTTTTCGACTTCGATGCCGGTCATCTCGAAGCGCGTGTAGCTGAGGCCGAAGCCGAAGGGGAAGAGCGGGTCGATGCCGGCGCGATCGTAGTGGCGGTAGCCGACAAAGACGCCTTCCTCGTAGCGCACCTTGCCGTCGAGGCCGGGATAGACTTGCCTGTCCTGCGATTGGGTCGGGTTGTCCGCCCACTTGACCGGGAAGCTCTGCGGCAGCCGGCCGCCGGGCTCCGCCGCGCCGGTCAAGACATCGGCGACGGCATTGCCGAGCTCCTGGCCGGGATACCAGGCCTCGACAAGGCCGGTGACGGCGCCGAGCCAGGGCATTTCGACCGGGCCGCCGGTCTGCAGCACGACAATGGTCTTCGGATTGGCCGCAGCAACGGCGGCGACGAGTTCGTCCTGCCGTCCGGGAAGGGCAATGCCGTTCAAGTCGCTGCCTTCGGTGTCCCATTCGCCGCTGCGTCCGACAAAGACCAGCGCGATCTCGGCCTCGGCGGCGATCCGCGCCGCCTCGGCAATGGCCTCGTCGCCGAGCACCGCACCGATGCCGACGGCAAAGGCGGTGAAAATGAGATTGTCATAGGGCTTGGGGGTCAGCTCGATGACGATCTCGTAGCTCCGGCCTGCTTCGAGGGCGAGTTCGGCGACGACCTCGTCGCAGCCCTCCTCGAAGAAGGTGCGACCCTTGATCCATTTGCCGGCCGAGGCGTCTATGGCAAGCCTGCCGTCGACGAAGACCTTCATATAGCCGGCCGCATAGCCGCCGACGCGGTGGGTGCGGGTTTCCACCGCCAGGTAGCGGCCGGTGAAGCGCGCCGAAAAATGCCGCCAGTCGACCTTGCCCTCGGCGACGGTGTCGTTGAAGAAGGCATGCGCGGCGGGAAATTCGCCGACATGGACCGGGTCGCCGGCGAATGTCTCGTTGGCGAAGTACTCGGCCTTGAAGCCCGCCTTGATCACGTCCTCGAAACGGTGATTGGTGCAGCCTCTCGCGTAGCTCAGTCGGTCGTCGCCGAGCACCGCAACGAGCCCGTCCCAGGGACTGACGCTGTAATGCGGGTTGATCTGGGCGGATCCGCCGCCCATGATCCGCGCCGTCCTGGCATTGGGACCGATGACGGCGATCTTGCCGGCGGCGGCCGGGTCGAGCGGCAGCACGCCGCTATTCTTTAAAAGCACCATGGCGTCGGCGCCGGCGCGACGGATCAGCGCCCGATGCTCTTGCCGGTCGTCGGCGCGTTCGGGCTGTTCAGCCGTGGCGTCGAGGGCGCCGGTTCGCGCGAACAGGCGCAGCATTCTGAGGGCACTCGCTCGGACGGTTTCGGGTGCGACCTCGCCACGAGCAACGGCGTCGATCAGCTTCTGGCCACGGTCGCGCGTCGGGCCGGGCATTTCGAGATCGAGGCCGGCATTGATGGTTGGGGCGGTGGTGCGCGAGCCGAACCAGTCGGACATGACAATGCCGTCATAGCCCCAATCCTCGCGAAGAACCTTGGTCAGAAGCCAGCGGTTCTCGGCGGCATAGGTGCCGTTGACCTTGTTGTAGGCCGACATGACGGCAAAGGTGCCGGCGCTCTTCACCGCCGCCTCGAAGGGGACGAGATAGACCTCGCGCAGGCTCCGTTCCTCGATCTCGGAACTTGCCGTGGTGCGCTCGATCTCGCTCTCGTTGCCGGCGAAGTGCTTGATCGTGGCCGCGACGCCCTTGCCCTGGAGACCGGCAATATACGCGGAGGCGAGCCGTGCCGTCAGGATCGGGTCTTCCGAATAGCATTCGAAATTGCGCCCGTTGGTCACCGAGCGCTGGATGTTGACGGTCGGGGCGAGCAGGACCCGCGCATCCTTGGACCTGACTTCGTCGGCCAGCGCCGCGCCGATCTCGCCGACGATGTCCGTGTTCCAGGTGGCGCCGAGGGCGATGCCGATGGGAAACGCCGCCGCCGTGATGCCGCCGATCAGCGAGCCGCCGCCGCGGGCGCCGTTCGGGCCGTCAGTGACCTTGATCGGGCCGAAACCGAAGCGGGCGATGCCTGGCACCGACCACGAATCGCGCCCGGACAACAGCGAGACCTGCTCCTCGAGCGTCATGTCGTCGACCAGCGCCTCAAGATCGCGCATACAATCCTCCTGACAGGGAAAAACGGAAATCGGCCGGGGCAGTCGAACGGCCTTTTCCGATATTGTCCATGATTGGGAGAAAATCGCAAGGCCCGGGCGCCGACCGGACAGTGCGACATGTGCGACGGCGAAAAAAACACCATCCCGTGCAATGTATTTGCAATCCCCGCGCGGCGCCGATATTCAGTCGAGCAGTTTCCAGCCGCTGCCCCCCTGGCGGAATTGGTAGACGCACGGGACTCAAAATCCCGCGCCTTCGGGCATGCCGGTTCGACTCCGGCGGGGGGCACCAGCCGGCCGGCCGCGTCCTGCCGTGCCACTTGTTGCCGTCACGACATTTGCGGGTTCTTCATTTCCAAAAAAGCGATAGCCAGACAGAACCGGCCGGGCGCCGGGCGATTTTAAAAGGACGATTAAGGATGCTGCGTGGACTTTACGACTGGGTGATGTCCCTGGCCTCGGGGCGCTATGCGCTGCCGGCGCTCGCCGTTATCAGCTTTGTCGAAAGCTCGTTCTTTCCCATTCCGCCGGACGTGATGCTGATCCCGATGGTCGTGGCCAAGCGTCAGGCGTGGTGGCGGATCGCGCTCGTTTGCACGATCGCCTCGGTGCTCGGGGCGCTGCTCGGCTATGCGATCGGCGCCTTCCTTTTTGAAACACTCGGCAGTTGGCTGCTCGATGTCTACCACGCCCACGGCACGTTCGAGCGTCTGGTCGGCTGGTACGACCAATGGGGCTGGATCGGCATTCTTGCCGGGGCGATCACGCCGCTGCCCTACAAGGTGCTGACAATCTTTTCGGGAACGGTGGCGTTTTCGCTGCCGGTATTCGTTGCTGTGTCGATCCTCGGGCGCGGGTTGAGATTTTTTCTGGTCGCCGGCCTGCTCTACTGGTTCGGCGAACCGATCAAGGCCTTCATCGAAAGGCGGCTTACTCTTGTTTTTGTCGCATTCATGGTGCTGCTGATCGGTGGCTTTGTCGTCATCAGCATGATCAAGTAGGAAAAGGATTATGGACCGCCTGTTCGCATTGCTGCGTCAATATTTCCCGTGGCTTTTCACCGCTTCGCCCAACCGCGCCCGCATCGCTTTCGCCGTGGCGCTCGCCAGCATTCTCGGCGCGCTCGGCTCGCAATACCTGCTCGGCATCCCGGCCTGCGAACTGTGCTACTGGCAGCGCTGGCCCTATTATGTCGGCCTGCCGATCCTGGCTCTGGTTCTGGTTTTGTGGAAACGGATGCCGCCCATGCCGCGCATCTGGCTGACGCTGGTCGTGGCGCTGGTCTTTGTGGTGTCGGTGGGGCTCGCGTCCTATCACGCCGGCATCGAATACGATCTGTGGCCCGGCCCGTCGTCCTGCACCGACCTCGACACCCAGTTCAGCTTCTCCGATCTGGACAATATCAGCGCCGCCGAACAGGTGGTGCCCTGCGACGTGGTGCCCTTCGCCATCTTCGGCATCTCGATGGCCGGCTTCAACGCCCTCGGCTCGGCCTTCATCGCCGGTCTCTTGTTCTGGTCGGCCTTCGGGCAGTGGCGGCGCTGGAAGGGCCCTGCCGTCTGATCCTTTTGTGAGGCGCCGCGGCGGGAGACCATGAGCGAAGCCGAAGTCATCGCCGCAACGCCCGCGCCGCGGACACGACAAAGCCTTGGCGCCGATCTCGGGGCGGCCGGGCTCGCCGCCGGCATGACGGTGCTGGTGCATGCCTCGCTCAGCGCCATCGGCTGGGTGGCGGGCGGTCCGGTCGCCGTCATCGAGGCGCTTTTCGATGCCGTGGGTGCGACCGGGACGCTGGTCATGCCGGCACAGTCGGGACACCTGTCCGATCCGGCCAGATGGCGGGCGCCGCCGGTGCCGACCGCGTGGATCGAGGTCATCCGGTCCAAAACGCCCGCCTACGATCCGGCGACGACGCCGACGCGCGGCATGGGCGCCATTGCCGAGCTGTTTCGGACCTGGCCGGGAACCGAGCGCAGCGCACATCCCAATTGCTCGTTCACGGCAAACGGCCCTGAGGCGGCGGACCTGCTCGGCGATCACCGGCTGGACAGCCCGCTCGGCGAGCACTCGCCTCTCGCCAGGCTTTATGAACGCAACGCAACCATCCTGCTCATCGGCGTCGGCTTCGACAGCTGCACCATGCTGCATCTGGCGGAGATGCGGGCCTGGCCGGACCGGAAGGCGGCGGAGGAAGCCGCGCCGGTCCTGGTCGACGGTGCGCGGCGCTGGGTCACCTACCGGGCGCCGCCGACGGGCGAAATGGAGCATTTCAGCGATCTGGGACAGGCGCTCATGCAAACGGGGCAGGCCCGACGGATCCGGGTCGGCTCGGCGGACTCGATCGTGATCGGGGCGCGCGATCTCGTTGATGCGGCGGTGGCGCGCTGGCGCGTTTTGCCGCCCGTGGCATGACGGCCAGACCGTGACCGGGAGCGGCATGCGTTCAGATTGAATCGCCACGCCGCACGATCTGTTTATGGCCGCATCGTTTTGTGCGTAGAACCGGCGCCCGCCTGGCGCACGATGCTCTATGGCTCGAGTTCGGTATCCCAGTAGAGGTAGTCCATCCAGCTCTCGTGCAGATAATTGGGCGGGAAGGCCCGCCCGTTATTGTGCAGGTCGTGGACGGAAGGGCGGTATGGGCTCTGCCTCGGGATCATGCCGATGTCGCGCGGCATGCGGTTGCCCTTGCGCAGATTGCACGGGGCGCAGGCGGCGACGACGTTTTCCCAGGTGGTGCGGCCGCCGCGCGAGCGCGGCAGGACGTGATCAAAGGTCAGATCGTCGTGCGCGCCGCAATACTGGCACTGGAAGCGGTCGCGCAGGAAGACGTTGAAGCGGGTGAAGGCGGGGTAGCGGGCGGGCTGGACATATTCGCGAAGCGAAACGACGGAGGGAAGCTTCATTTCGAAGCTCGGACTTCGGACCCGCGTCTCGTATTCGGAAACGATGTTCACCCGATCCAGGAACACCGCCTTGATGGCATCCTGCCAGGACCAGAGCGACAACGGATAATAGCTGAGGGGACGAAAGTCCGCGTTCAGCACCAGAGCCGGACAGGATTCCGGTGGGACATGGACCGTCACCACGCTCTCCTTGGAGGAATCACTCGAAATCGCGGGCGATACTCTAGCGTGTGTGTGACAGGGCTGTGAAGCGGCTGGCAAGGTTTTGTCACGTCGCGGCGCCCGCCAGCGGCAGGCAGGCTGCAACGAATCGCCGCGCCGCCTCGATGCTGTCGGGAGCAATGGCATGCGGACAGCCGGGCGAAATGTGGCGGGTGACGGCAAGGCCGCGCGCCACAAGCGCATCGGCGGTGGCGATCGACATCATCATCGGCACGACATCGTCCATGTCGCCATGAACGAGCAGCATTGGCGGCCTGGACCGGATCTCGGGCCAGAATTCGGCATCGAGCGGCAGGCCACCGGAAAACGACAGGATGCCGGCAAGCGGCGCGTCGCGCATGAGGCCGGAATAGAGCGACAGCATGCCGCCCTGGGAAAAACCGGCGAGCAGCGTCTCGGCCGGGCCAAGGCCGGTTTCGGCCCAAAGGCTTTCCAAAAGCACCTGGATCGTCAGGGCCGCTTCGTCGATGCCGTGAAGGCTTTCGAAATCGGACGCGGCGGCGAGGGGAAACCACTGGTAGCTCATGGGATTGAGCGGACAGGCCTCCGGCGCGTCGGGGGCGAAGATGACCGGGTTGTTCAACAGGTCGGCGAACAGCGGCGAAAGGCCGATGAGATCCTGGCCGTCCGAACCATAGCCGTGCAAGAGGACGAGCAGGCTTGCCGGCCTGCCGTCCCTGGGCTGGATGATCGGGCCGGAGAGGTTGAGCATCATCCGATAATTCCCTCGCGTTTGCGCAAAAGCGCGTAATGGCGCCAGAGCAGATGCGCCGCCGCGCCGCGCCAGGGCGACCAGGCTTCGGCGATTGCGCGCAATTGTCTCTCGCCCGGCGCCTCGGCAAGTCCGAGGGCCCATTGCGCCGCCTTGCGCAGGGCGAGATCGCCTGCCGGCAGAATGTCGGGATGACCGGTGCAGAACAAGAGGTAGATTTCGGCGGTCCACCGCCCGATGCCGCCAATGGCGGTGAGCATCGCGATGGCCTTTTCGGCCGGCAGGGACGGCAAGGCGGCATAGTCGAGACGGCCGTCGCCTTCGGCGGCGGCAAGATGCCGCAAGGCCGCGATCTTGGCGCCGGAAAGGCCGGCGGCGCGCAGGCGCTCGTCCGCGATGGCGGCAAGGGCAGCGGCGTCCGGATGATCGAACAGCGCAAGGAAGCGGGCATGGATGGCGGCGGCGCTTTGCACCGACAGCATCTGGGCGTTGACGATACGGGCCATGCCGGCAAACCCGCCCGGCTCGCGTCGCGGCCTGAGGGTGCCGGCTCCGGCAAGCACCGGGGCGAGGCGTGGATCGGCCGCGACGAGGCCGGCAAGATGCCGTTCGAGGATGGCGGCCGAGTCGATGGTTTCCGCAAGCACCGGCTTCGTGCTAGTCAGCCTCCGTTCATTCGCAGCGTTCGTCATGTCGCCATCCCAGCCTGTTTTCAGATTCGCGCCAAGCCCCAATGGGTATTTGCACATGGGGCACGCCTATTCGGCGCTCTACACCCGGCATTGGGCGCGTCGGCTCGGCGGCAGGCTGCTCCTGAGGATGGAAGACGTCGATCCGGGGCGAAGCAAACCGGAATTCGCCGAGGCGATCATTGCCGACCTGGCCTGGCTCGGCTTCGACTGGGACGGCGCGGTACTGACCCAGAGCACCCGGAACCCCGCTTATGACGCGGCGATCCGGCATCTCGACCAGCTCGGGCTGGTCTATACTTGCTTTTGCACGCGCGCCGAGATCGCCGGCGCCGCAAGGGAGCGCGACCCGGACGGCGCGCCACTCTATCCGGGCACCTGTCGGCACCTGACGCCGCGCGAGATCGCGGCGCGCAACGAGGCGGGCGTGCCGATGCAGTTCCGGCTCGACACCGAAGCGGCGGCGCGGCGCGCCGGCATGCTGACCTATTCGCTGGCGGCGCCGAACCCAAACGACCGCCCGCAGCTCCGCCATGCCCGTCCCGAGCGCTGGGGCGACATCGTTTTGAAACGCAAGGACGCGCCGGCGAGCTACCATCTCGCCGTCACCGTCGACGACGCCTTTCAGGGCGTAACCCATGTCACGCGCGGCACCGACATGGAAGCGGCGACCGACATCCACGTCCTCTTGCAGATGCTGCTCGGCCTGCCGACGCCGATCTACACCTTTCACAGGCTGATCCTTGGCGCCGATGGGCGAAAGCTGTCGAAATCGGACGGGGCGCGGGCGCTGCGGGCCCGGCGCGCCGAGGGGATGTCGGCGCAAGAAGTACGGGCGGAGTTGGGTTTCTAGGGCAATTACTCGCGTGGTGTCGCCTGCTTGCCGTCGCCCCACCCCACCCGACCCGGCTGCGCCGGGCCACCCTCCCCATCAAGGGGAGGGAAACGCGGTTTTCGCTCTTTGTGTCCGCGGCAGGTGTTTGCCGATCGGAAAGCGGATGAGCGGCCGCTAGCGCGGGGCGATGAGGTAGATCATCATGCCGCCTTGCCGACGAGTTGGCGCGCCACCGCCTGGTCCGGCAGATAGGATTTGAGCGTTTTCGCCAAGGCCTCGTCGAACGGCGTCAGGAAATCCGGGCCGAGCAGGGCATCGAGGCGGGGGTCTTCGAGCCGGTGCGGATTTTGCCAGAGATAGCTCATCTTGACGATCTCGCGGACGATGGGGACGAACAGACCGATCAGTCTGTAGACTAGCCAGTTCTCCTGCCTGAGCTCGAGCTTGCGGCCGAGACCGCGTTCGGCCGAAGCGCGGAGTTCGTGCCCGGTCTTGAAATGGCCGGCAAAGTGGAAGCGCTCGAAGCTTTCGAGGCCCTGGCGCTCTTCGGCGAGACGGACGAAGGCGCGGGCGAGGTCGGGCAGATAGGCCCAGGAATGGCCGATTCCGGGGTCGCCGGGATAGGCGAGCACGCCTTTCTCGATGTTTTTCAGCATGACGAGGTCGAACATGGTGCCCTTGGCGCCGGGGCCGAAGAAATCGGGCGCGCGCAGGATGACGACCTTAAGGCCGTGATGGCTGGCCTTTTGCATCATCCCTTCGAGCCGCACGCGGATTTCGCCCTTGTCGCGCGCCGGATGCTGCGCCGTCCCGGGCGTCAGCACATGCGTTTGGGCGGCGTAATTGTAGATGTTGCCGGGATAAAGCAGCGTCTTGCCACTGCCTTCGAGACCGGCAAGTCGGGCGGAAAGGCTCATTTCGAAGCGGCCCCTGTCCCATTTGTCGTAAGGCAGGTTGACGGCGTCGAGCACGACCTCGGACGGCGCGGCGGCGCGGGCGACATCGGCGCTGCTGTCGGCATCGCCGGCGATGAAGGTGATGCCAGCAAGGCCGGTGCGGTCGGCGCGGCCGAGGCCGGTGACCTGCCAGCCGGCGGCGAGGAAGGCGCGGGCGGCCTGATGGCCGATGCGGCCGTTGATGCCAAGAATGGTGACGGTCTTTTCCATAGCGATCTCACTTGCTTGCGGGAGTTGACAGGACGGATGTAGTGCATTCATGACTGAAGGTGTATTGCCGCCAATTGCAGAGTGGATATTCAGCAATGAATGAGTTGGTATCGCCCGATCCGGACTGGACCCTGTGGCGAAGTTTCGAGGCGGTGGTCGCGGAGGGATCGCTTTCCAGCGCGGCGCGCCGGCTCGGCCTATCGCAGCCGACGCTCGGGCGCCATGTCGAGGCGCTGGAAAAACAGCTCGGGCTCGCCCTGTTCGACCGCACCCTCAAGGGGCTGAAGCCGACCGAGGCCGGGCTCAAGCTCTATGAACCGGTCAGGGCGGCGCGCCGCGCGCTCGGTGAGGCGCGAGCCATCGCCGAAGGACAATCGGTCGATCTGGCCGGCAGCGTCCGCATCACTGCCAGCGCCATCTTCTCGCACCACGTCCTGCCTGGCTTGCTCAGGCCGGTCAGGGCGGCCTATCCCGACGTGGCGCTTGAAATCGTGCCCTCCGATTCGGTCGAGAACCTGCTTTTGCGCGAGGCCGACATCGCCATCCGCATGTTCCGCCCGACCCAGCTCGACCTGGTCACCCGCCGCATCTGCGACATCCCGCTGGTGTGCTGCGCCCACAAATCCTATCTCGACCGGCGTGGCCGGCCGCAGGCGCCGAACGATCTCAAAAAGCACGACCTCATCGGTCTCGACCGGTCGGACCTGATCATCGCCGGTGCCCGCGCCAACGGTATCGACATATCCCGCGCCGATTTCGTTCTGAGGACCGACAGCCAGACCCTCGGCTGGGCCTTGGTCGCGGCCGGGCTCGGCATCGGTTTTGCCCAGAAGAACATGGTTGACAAGACGCCCGGCATGGAGGCGCTCCTGCCGCAACTGGCGATCCCGGTGCTGGAAGTCTGGCTGACGGCGCATCGTGAGCTGTTCACGAGCCGCAGAATCCGTGCCATTTATGACGCCCTCTCCGAGGCGCTCGGCGCGGCGTTTCGGGCGGAACCGGCGGCGTCGGGGAAAGGATAGTCACATGCAGACAGGTTTGAGCATCCTGATCGTCATCGCCCTTGTGGCGGTGGTCGTCATCCTCGGCCTCGGCTTGTGGAACATGTTCCGGGGCGGGCCGGGCAATGTCAGCCAGAAGCTGATGCGCGCCCGCGTCATCGTCCAGTTCATCGCCGTGGTCCTGTTGATGATCGCGGTGGCTTTTTTCGCGCCGAAAGGCTAGGTCCGCGAAAGTATCGACGACCGGACCGGGGGACAAATGGTCAAGCTCAACAAGATCTACACGCGCACCGGCGACGACGGCACCACCGGGCTGGTGTCGGGGCCGCGCCGCTACAAGGACGATTTGCGGGTCGAGGCCTTTGGCAGCGTCGACGAGATCAATGCCTTTGTCGGCGTGGCGCGTGTCCATTCCTCCGGCATGCCGCGCGTCGACTGGGCCCTGTCGCGCATCCAGAACGATCTGTTCGATCTCGGCGCCGATCTCGCCAATCCGCCGTCGACGGCGGGCGAGGGCCGGCATTTACGGATCACCGAGACGCAGGTCAAGTGGCTCGAAACGCAGATCGACCATTTCAACGAGCATCTCGAGCCTTTGACGAGCTTCATCCTGCCCGGCGGTTCCGTGCTGTCGGCCGACCTGCATGTGGCGCGCGTGGCGGTCAGGCGGGCCGAGCGCCTCGTGGTCGGGCTGATGCGGGCCGAACCCGAGACCGGCAAGCCGGCTCTGACCTATCTCAATCGCCTCTCCGACCTGCTGTTCGTTCTGGCGCGCGTCGCCAACCGCAACGGTACGGCGGATGTCCTGTGGAAGCCGGGCGCCCATACCGGAGAGACGCCGCCGGCTTGACCAGCATGCCGCCGGCGCGGTGGGAAAGGATGCCCGGATGTTTTTGCCGCTGCACGACCGCAATCCGATCGTCAACATCCGCGCGCCCTATGTGAATTACGGATTGATCGCCGTCACGGTGCTGGTGTTTTTGTACCAGCAGTCGCTGGCGCCGCAGGCCTTCGACCATGTGGTGCTCGGCTTCGGCATGATCCCGATCGTGGTGCGCGATCTCTTCCCCGAACCGATCGCCTTCGTGCCCGACGAGGTCACGCTCGTCACCTATGCCTTCCTGCATGCCGACTGGATGCACCTTCTGAGCAACATGCTGTTCTTGTGGATCTTCGGGGACAATATCGAGGACGCGCTCGGACACTGGGCCTATGCGCTGTTCTATCTCGGCTGTGCGGCCTTGGCGGCTCTTGCCTATCTCATGTTCAATTTCGATTCGAACGCGCCGCTGATCGGCGCCTCCGGCGCGGTGGCCGGGGTGATGGGTGCCTATGCGGTGCTTTTCCCCTGGGCGCGGGTCTTTGTCCTGGCGCGGGTGGTGCTGTTCCTGCCGATCCCGGTGCCGGCCATCGTCATGCTCGGCCTCTGGCTCGCCATCCAGCTGTTCTACGCCCTTGCCGGCAGCGATGAGATGATTGCCTGGTGGGCCCATATCGGCGGCATGGCCGTCGGGGTCGCGGTCGGGCTCCTCGTCAGGCGGATGCTCCCCCACCGCGTGGCGCGGAGCTGACGCTCAGGCGGCGCGGCGCATTTCGACGAAATCGTCGATGACGACACAATTGCGGCCGTCGGCCTTGGCCGAATAGAGCCGTTTGTCGGCGGACCTGAAGATCTCGGCAAAGCTGCCCCCGTCCCCGAACACCGTGCCGCCGACGCTGACCGACAGTCGGGCGTCGGTCGGCACACCGGGCACATCGGACAGGTTGACCGCCTCGCGGATGCGCTCGGCGACGCTTTGGGCGATCTTCAGATCGGCATCGCACAAAAGGATGGCGAATTCCTCGCCGCCGATGCGGCCGATCGGATCGCGGCGGCGGACGGCGGCCCGCAGTTTCTGGGCGATCATCTTGATCGCCTCGTCGCCGATGTCGTGGCCATAGGTGTCGTTGATCTGCTTGAAATGATCGGCATCGATGATCAGCAGGGCGGCGCTGCGGCGCTCGCCGCTCAGAAATCGCAGGACCTCGCGGTGAAACGCCATCTTGTTGAGGCATTTGGTCAGTCCGTCGCGGCGGTTCTTGGCTTCGAGCCTGAGGTTGCGAAAGGCGAGCATGCGGATGCGGCGGAACATGACGTAATAGATCGGCGTGCCGATGAAGACCGGCAGGATCAGCGAGGCGATCACCGCTTGGCCGGCCGTGACCTCGGCATCGTTGAGATAGTAGAGGATGGCGTAGATGGCCGACCCGGCCATGCAGACCAGCGTGGCAAGCGTCGCCCAGCCGACCGTGGTGACGCGACGCCACTGGCTGGAATGATTGAGGAGCACGGACATGGTGGTTCCCGGGCAATGATCGAGGGGTTGTAGCGATCAGGCATGAAAAGGTGCTTGCCATCCCTTGCGGCATTGGCGGTCGATTCCTAACCGGGCGTTAACATCTTGCTGGTTAGCTCATGCTGAATCGGTTTGGAGCCCGGCATGGACCTGTCCATCGTCACATCGCTGCTCGCCGCCCGCCAGGGCGCGACTCGCGACGCCATGGCGCTGTCGGTGGTCAAGCAGCAGCACGAGATGGAGCTGGGCATCGCCAATATGCTGGCCGAAGCCGTCAGGAGCGCGCCGCGACCCGGCCAGGGCACGCAGGTCGACAAGACCGCCTGAGCCGTAATTTTCCAGGACTCAGATATCGTCACCGCTGTTTCCGCCGACGGCGTTCAGAGTGTCGATCACTTGGTGAGCGTCGTCAGAATTCCACTCGGCCGGGCCTTGCAGCACCGCGATCTCGCAGCCGCTGGCATCGAGCAGCAGCGTCGCCGGCAGACCGAGCGCCACGCCGTTCTTCTTGAGCGTCTCGAAGGCGGCAAAGCTCGGATCGGCCAAAAGCGGCAGATTGCCGAGCCCCTCCTCGCTCAAAAACGCCTGGGCCTTGCTCACGCCGTCGCCACCGGTATCGAGATTGATCGGTACAATCGAGAACACGTCCTCGCCATAGGCGGCGGCGAGGGCATTGAGCGCCGGCATTTCCTCGCGGCACGGCACGCACCAGGTCGCCCAGAAATTGACGAGCAGCGGCCTGCCGGCAAAATCGGCGAGCGTCATCGGTCTTCCGGTATCGTCGATGAAGCCGAGATCGGCATAGGAACGGCCCGTTCCGGTCGGCGTCAGGGCGGCCAGTTCGCCCGTCGCCACCGCGTCGATGGCCGCCGCCGCCTCGTGTCGTGCCGGGCAGGTGGCGGGGCCGCTGGGGCCGGCATTGCCGAAAAACAGGACCGCCGCTATACCTAGCGCCGCCGCGGCGCCGAGACCGAGCGCCATCGGGCGGAACCATTTCAAGGGACGGATCGGGCGCTCTTGCTGGTCGGACACGGCGGGCTTCCTATCTGAAAAAGAGTAGACCAATGAGCAATCGCATGTGGGGCGGGCGTTTCGCCTCGGGACCCGACGCCATCATGGAGGCGATCAACGCCTCGATCGATTTCGACCGGCGCCTTTATGCCCAGGATATCGCCGGCTCGATCGCCCACGCAACCATGCTCGCCGAACAGGGCATCCTGACCATTCCCGACAAGGACGCCATCGTCAAAGGTCTTGAGACCATCAAGGGCGAAATCGAGGCGGGCACGTTCACGTTTTCGCGGGCGCTCGAGGACATTCACATGAATGTCGAGGCGCGCCTCAAGGAGATCATCGGCGAGCCGGCCGGGCGCCTGCATACGGCGCGCTCGCGCAACGACCAGGTGGCGACCGATTTCCGCCTGTTCGTGCGCGATGGCATCGACCGGTTCATTGCCGGCATCGCGGCGCTGCAAATGGCGCTGGTTGTGCGCGCCGAGGACGAGGCGGACACCATCCTGCCCGGCTTCACCCATTTGCAGAATGCCCAGCCGGTCAGTCTCGGCCATCATCTTCTGGCCTATGTCGAAATGCTCGGGCGCGACGCCGGGCGCTTCGCCGACGCCCGCAGGCGCCTGAACGAGAGCCCGCTCGGAGCGGCGGCGCTGGCCGGCACGCCATGGCCCATCGACCGCGACATGACGGCCAGGGCGCTCGGCTTCGACCGGCCTTCGGCCAATTCGCTCGATGCCGTGTCGGACCGCGATTTCGTGCTCGAAACCCTTGCCGCCGCGAGCATATGCGCCATGCACCTGTCGCGCATGGCCGAGGAGCTGGTGATCTGGTCGTCTTCCCAGTTCGGCTTCGTCAGGCTTTCGGACAGGTTCTCGACCGGCTCCTCGATCATGCCGCAAAAGCGCAATCCGGACGCGGCCGAACTGGTGCGCGCCAAGATCGGCCGCATCGTCGGGGCGCTCAACGCCCTCATCCTGGTCATGAAGGGTCTGCCGCTCGCCTATGCCAAGGATACCCAGGAGGACAAGGAGGTCACCTTCGATGCCTTCGACGCGCTCGAACTGTCGCTTGCCGCAATGACGGGCATGGTCGGCGATCTCGTTTTCGATCGCGCCAGAATGCGGGCCTCTGCCGATGCCGGCTTTTCGACGGCGACCGATCTCGCCGACTGGCTGGTGCGCGAGGCCGGCATCCCCTTCCGCGAGGCGCATCACATCACCGGCCGCGCGGTGGCGCTGGCCGAGGCCAGGGGCTGCGGGCTCGACGGGCTGACCATCGAGGATTTCAAGACCGTCGATGCCCGGATCGATTCGCGCGTCCACAAGGTGCTAAGCGTCGAGGCCTCGGTGAAGAGCCGCAGGAGCTATGGCGGCACGGCGCCGGACAATGTCAGAACGCAGGTCGCGCGCTGGAAAGGGCTTCTAGGTTGAAGCCCATCGCCGCAGGACAAAGGTGATCCTCGTCATTGCGAGGAGTGATTGCGACGAAGCAATCCAGAGGGCTGCAAGCGCCGGGGCCTACCGCCTCCTGGATTGCCGCGCGTCCTGCGGACGCTCGCAATGACGACGGTGTCGCAAAGCCCGATTGGACCTAGTTCAGCCCGCTGACAGCCAGCGGCACGATCTCGGCCGGCCGGCCGCTGAGCGCCTCGTCAACCTTGTCGAGCAGCGTATCGAGGGTGAAGGGCTTCGGGATGACGTCGTGGATCAGGGCTTCGAGGCCATGGGCGCGTTCCTGCTGGTCGGCAAAACCGGTCATCAACAGGATCTTGAGGCCGGGATATTGCACGGCGGTGTCGAGAGCCAGGGCGATGCCGTCCATGACCGGCATGCGGATGTCGGACAGCAAAAGATCAAACTCGCCGCCATTGTCGGCCAGGACCTCGGCGGCCAGACCTCCGTCGGCAGCTTCGGTGACGTGATGGCCCCTGAGCGCCAGCGCCCGCGCTACGAAAGCACGGATGTTGTCCTCGTCCTCGGCTACCAGAATACGCGCCATCAACGACCTCCCGAGTTCAAATTCTGCTTGGCGCTGGCGCTTTGCGCGCTTGAACCGCCGCCGAACACAAGGCGCACATGCGCCGCGTCGTCCGGCGCCGATGTCAACTGGGTCTGGAAGGCGACGACGTCGCCGGGCGAGATGTTGTCGACCGGCGCCTGCGCCGTCCATTCATAGATCGGATCGCCGGCGGCGTTGAGAATCGAGACCAGCACCGGGGGCACGCGCACGGTATGGTCGATGACGGACCGGATGTTGGCGGAAATGATCGTTACGTCGTCGCCATCCTTGAGCGTCCGCAAGGTTTCGACTTCGGAAAAGGCCAGCCCGAAAATGTTCACCGGCAGCCCGACCGCGCTGTAGATGGCATCGAGATCAGGATAGGCGCGAACGATGTCGACGCGGAACCAGTAGGTTATGCCGACAAGCACCATGAGCGAGACGAGCGCCGTCATGCGCAGCGTACGGCGGATGCGGGCGAGCGGCAGGCGCGAGGCGTGCTTTTTCTGGCGCCGGGCGAGGTCGCGGGCGCGCCGGCTCAACAGCGAATGATCGAGCGCGTCTTCCTCGTCCCCTGACAGGTCGCTATCCACCGGGGGCGCGGCATCGAGACCGCCACCGTCCCATCCATCGGGCCGGTCCGGTTCGTCCGTGTCGTCCGATGGCGGCCAGTCCATTTCGGCTTTTCCGGCATTGCCGCGGCCGGACAGGCGCTCCGCTTCCTCGACAAAGGCCTGGTCGAGCGCAGCTTCGCTGTCCGAGGCGAAGAGCTTGTCGGGATTCCTGGGCGCTTCGGCTCCCGGGGTCGGTCGGGCGTCGGTGCCGGCGACGATGCGTGGCTTGGGGGTCGAAGGCTCCTGCTCCTGGTGTGGCTGCCCCACGGCCTTCCAGGCCCGGTGGCAATTGGCACACATCACCTTGCGGCCGGTCGCGCCGATGGCCTGATCGGCCACCTGATATCTGGTCTGGCAGTTGGGACAGGTGATGATCATCGCGCAACAGGTGCTGAGTCGTCCGCCGATCATTGCGCGCGAACCTTAACACTCCTGAAACACCGGCTCGGTTCGGCGCCCGCGGCGCGCATTTTCAGCTCTCGAACGACAAGCCGCACGTCCTTGCGCCTGAGGGTTCCGAACCAGAGAGCCGGTATCCGGTTCGCCTCAAAACGCTTGGGTCGATATGATAGCTTGCGGCTCGCAAGTGATTCGGGGAAAAGCGGTGTGATCCAGTTCGAGGGCGTGGGCCTTTCCTACGGCGATGGCCCGCCAGTCCTGAAAAATCTCAGCTTCCGTATTGCGCCGGGCTCTTTTCATTTCCTGACCGGTCCGTCCGGCTCGGGCAAGACCTCGCTGCTGCGCCTTTTGCTGCTGTCGCGGCGTCCGAGCGCCGGGCGCATCGTCATGTTCGGCGACGACACCACCGGCCTCTCCGGCGACCGGCTCCTGGCGATCCGGCGGCGAATCGGCATCGTCTTCCAGGAATTCCGCCTGCTCGACCATCTAACCACGTTCGAAAACGTCGCTCTGCCGCTGCGTGTGCAGGGCCTGCCCGATTCGGCCTATCGCGAAAACGTCACCGAACTGCTCGAATGGGTGGGGCTCGGACAGCGCATGGAGGCGCTGCCGGACGTGCTGTCGGGCGGCGAAAAGCAGCGCGCCGCCATCGCCCGGGCGGTGATCTCCAAATCCGAGCTGCTGCTCGCTGACGAACCGACGGGCAATGTCGATCCCGAGCTTTCCGAGCGGCTGATGCATCTTTTTGCCGAGCTCAACAAGATGGGCACGACGGTGGTCGTGGCCACGCACGAAACCTCGCTTCTCAAGAAGTTCGCCGTGCCGCGCATGGTATTGAAAGATGGCGAGGTCAGGTTCCATGACTGAGACGGTTCAGGCGCCGCCACAAAAAGAGCGCCGGCAGGGGACGGCCCCGATCGTGCCGGTGACCTCGGTTGCCAGCCGGACGCTGATGCTTCTGGTCACCATCATGACGTTCCTGAGCTGCGTCACCGTCGGTTCGGTGGTGCTTATCCAGAAATCGGCCATCGGCTGGTCGGCCGATGTCGGGCGGGAGGTGACGATCGAGATCCGGCCCATGGCCGGGGAGGTGATCGAATCGAATGTCAGGACCGCCATCTCGCTGGCCGAAAGCGTGCCAGGCATCGGGCGGGCGCGGGTCCTGAGCCAGGACGAGGTTGAGGGGCTTCTCGCACCCTGGCTCGGCAGGGGGCTCGATCTGACCAATCTCAAGCTGCCGCAATTGGTCGTGGTCGAGATCGCCGAACCGCAGGCGCTCGATGTCGGCCTGTTGTCGAGAACCATCGCCACCGTGCCCGGCGCCAGTCTCGAAACGCACGCCGCCTGGCGCCAGCAGCTCAACGTGATGACCGGGACGGTTGTCGTCTCGGGTCTTCTGGTTTTGGCGCTGATCCTTTTGGCCACCATTCTCGCCGTGGTGTTCGCCACGCGCGGCACCATGGCTTCCAGTCGCGAGATTGTCGACGTGCTGCACTTCATCGGCGCGTCGAACCAGTTCATCGCCAGCGAATTCCAGAAGCGGTTTCTGACCATCGGCGTGACCGGCGGCGCCATCGGCGGAGTTGCCGCGCTCATGTTTTTCCTCGCCGCCAGCCTCGTGGTCTCGACGGTTTTGCCGAGCGAATCCTCGGCCCAGCTCGGGGCGCTGTTCGGACGGTTCGCGCTCGGGCTTGACGGCATCGCCGCGATCCTCATCATCGTGCCGGTCGTCGGCGGGCTTACGGCGCTGACGTCGCGACTGACGGTCAGGCGCTTCCTCGAGCAGATCAGTTCCTGATCCAGGCCGGGCGCCGAACGGGAGTGCGTTTCATGGTCATCCAAGCCGTCCGGTCCCTGGTGTTTTTCGCGCTGTTCTATGTCCAGACCGTGGTTCTGGCCGTCTTCGTGGGGCTGCTGGCCATCACGATCCGGCGGCCGTTCGATCTCGGGCTGACGCTGGCCATGTACTGGGCCCGCGCCAACACTTTCATGCTCCGCTGGATCGTCGGCATCAGATCCGAGGTCACGGGACAGGAAAACCTGCCCGCGGGCGGCTGCATCATCGCTGCCAAGCATCAGTCGGACTGGGATATCTACGCTCTGTTGCCGCATAGCGGGCGGCCGGCCTTCATCGCCAAGCGCGAATTGATGGACATTCCGTTCTTCGGCTGGGCGGCGCAGGCGCTCGATACCATTCGAATCGACAGGAGTCTCGGTGGCAAGGCCGTTCCGCAAATGATCGAGGCGGCGCGCGCCGCCACCGGGCGCGGCTGCCGGATCATCATCTTTCCCGAGGGCACGCGGCGACCGCCGCTCAGCCCGCCGCACTACAAGGTCGGCGTGTCCCGGCTTTACGAGGCGCTCAATGTGCCCGTGGTGCCGGTGGCGCTCAATTCCGGCCTGTTCTGGGGACGGCGCGCGCTGGTTCTGTGGCCGGGCACGGCGCGGGCGCGTTTCCTCGAGCCGATTCCGCCGGGCCTCGGAGCCGAGGAGATGCAGCGCCGGCTGGTGGCGGTTCTCGAAGCGGAATCCGACCGGCTGGCCGTCATGGCGGCGAAAGAGGGCATTGCCCGACCGCTCAGCGACGCCATGCAGGACCGGCTGCGCCTGTTGCGGGAACAGGCCGACGCCTAGGTCATGTCACGTTTTGATGGACTCAAAACACATGCTCTCGGGCGGTCCGGGCAGGGCACGGACCGGCGCAAGCCGGGTGCCCGGATTGTGAGTATCCTGGGTTGTTACCATATTTTGACATTGTTAACCATTTTTATGGCATATCTAGTATGCGAAAGGCTTCTCTTGACGAGCCGCTCCAGTTTGTTCCATATTTGTTCTGCTTTGCGTCGCTGGCCCCCCAAGCCGAAAGGTTTTCAGCATGCATATTGACCGTCGGGTCAACACGGCCGAACTTCAAACGGATGCGCTCTCGTGGATTGGCCATACCGGTCGGCATTATCGCCTCCTGCCGGAATCCCGCACCGGGTTCCAGTTGTCCGAGCGCGCGGTCCATGTGCTGATTGCCGGGTCGGAAGCGCTGTGGTGCGGCTCGGCCGCCGACATCGTCGCCGACCCGCAGAGCCGGGCGCGTTTCCGCGCCGCCATGACCGGCGAGGTCGCGGTCTACCGCATCGAGCCGCCGCCCGACGAGGACCGGCGGGCGATGGTCGGCTGGGACATCATGAGAGGTCATCCAGCGGAATCGCTGCTGCGGGCGAGCTGAGCCTCATCATCGGGGCGCCTGGCGCCTTGGCCTGCCTCAGCCTCCGAGCGCCCTGCACACCCTTTGCAGCTTGTGGTCGGGAATGCCCAGATCCTCGAGATGCCGGGCGGTGTTGAGCACGTAGTCGGCATTGGTTCCCATCTGGCCGTGACCCTGGCGGATGAAGCGCACTTGCGCATCGAGGTCGAGCTGGCCGGCATATTGCGCATGGGCCGGATCGGCCAGAAAGACCAGAGCCTCGACCGAGCGGCCGCCGGACAGTTCGACGAGGCGGACGGACGGACGGTAGACGCCGGTGACCATTTCGCGGTCCCAAAGATAGGCCCGCACCTCTTCCCAGTCCGAGGACGGGATCCTGAACGCCATGCCGCGGCACGAGCCGCCATGGGCGAGGCCGAAGACCAGTCCTGGCCGTTCCGAGGTGCCGCGATAGCGGTGGGAGAAGACGCAAAGGCAGCGATGGGCGCCGCGCAGCAGCGCCGGTTCGGCGCCCCCATGCACAAAGCCCGGCCGCCAGATCAGCGATCCGTAGCCGAAAACGAATGAAACGGGTGGCGTATCGCCGTCGGTGGGAAGGAGCATGGGCATGCATTTCCGGTCACAGGTTGCGAAATGATGCCAAATCGGCGGCGCGAGGCAAGACCCGATATGTCCGCGCCGCGCCGGAGGCGTCGGACAATACCGTGCTGCAAAGCCCGGAGCGCGCTGGTATGAAACGGGCATGAACAGATTCGCCGTGCTGCTCGCCGTGGTTTTCACCGTCGTCGCCCTGTGGTGCGGCGGCTGGTTTTTCGGCGCGTGGTGGATTCGCGACCAGATCGGGCGCCAGGCCTTCGGGGCACCGGCGATTGGCTGCGCCGAACTCGCCATCGCCGGCCTTCCGTTCCGCTTCGACATCACCTGCACCGGGACGCGGCTCGGTGGCGGCGACGTGACGATGGACATTGCCGAACTGCGCGCCTCGGTGCTGGTCTACAACCCGACCTTCACCGAAATCTTCGCCAAGGGGCCGGCGGTCCTCTCCGATGCCTTTTCCGGCGCGTCCTACCGGCTCGACTGGGAGAGCCTTAAGGCCAGCGTCCGGCTCGACTGGACGGCGCTCGAGCGGGCGTCGCTGGTGGCGGACGGGCTGGTGCTGTCGGATAGTGTGCTCGACGTGACCGAGATGGCGCGGGCGCGCCATCTGGAACTGCACGCGCTCGGCGCCGCGGGAGCATTGGGCATGGACAAAAGGAATTTGAGGGTCTTCGCCAGAATCGAAAACGCCGAACTCGGCCTGTTCGACGATCCGGTCGAGGTCAAGGCCTCGGCGCTGGTCAACGAATGGCCGGCCGATATAAGGCAATGGACCGGGCCGGGCAGTCTGCAGGCCTGGGCGGTCGACGGCGGCAGCCTCGAGATCGAAGAGGCTGCGCTGGCAACCGGGAAGCTTTCGGCCGGACTCAGCGGCACGCTGGCGCCGGACGGGGGCGGGCTCGTCAACGGCAAACTCGTTCTCACCTCGCGCGGCGTCGGTCCCCTGCTGCGCGATTTCCTCGCCGCGCCCCTGGCCGGGGCACTGCTTGGCCCGGAGGACGAAACCGGCACGGCGCGGCAGACGCTCGTGTTCTCGCATTCGGTCCTGCGCGCCGGCATCGTGCCGCTGATCGAATTGCCGCCGCTGTTTTAGGTCATGTTACGTTTTGATCGAATCAAAACGCATGACCTAGGTCTTTGAGTGGTCGCCAGTTCGAACCGGAAAAGTGGTGTCCACTTTTCCTGAACAGGCTCTAGCCGGCGCCGTCGGGTTTGCCATGCGGGCGGCCGAAATCGGCGGCGGCGGTTTCCTGGCCGGCGTCGATGATCGAGCGGCGGATGGTGCGGGTGCGGGTGAACATTTCCTCGAGCTTTTTGCCGTCGCCGGAGCGTACTGCCCGCTGCAGCACGCTCAGATCCTCGGTGAAGCGCCCGAGCATTTCGAGCACGGCGTCGCGGTTGGTCAAGAACACGTCGCGCCACATGACCGGGTCGGAGGCGGCGATGCGGGTGAAGTCGCGGAAGCCGGAAGCCGAGAACTTGATGACCTCGGATTTGGTGTCGTGTTCGAGATCGGCAACGGTGCCGACGATATTATAGGCAATGAGGTGCGGAACATGGCTCGTGATGGCCAGCACCAGGTCGTGATGATCGGGCTCCATGATCTCGACATGCGAGCCGAGCGCCCGCCAGAAGGCGGAAAGCTTTTTGACGGCCGCCGGATCGGCGTTCGGTTCCGGGGTCAGGATGCACCAGCGCCTGTCGAACAGGGTGGCGAAACCGGCCGACGGGCCGGAATGCTCGGTGCCGGCAATGGGATGGCCGGGGACGAAATGCACGCCTTCGGGCAGGTGCGGCCTGATGACCTCGACGACATGGGCCTTGACCGAACCGGCGTCGGACAGGATGGCGCCGGGCATCAGCGCCGGGGCGATCCGTTCGATGATCGCCTGGTAGGCGAGAACGGGCGCGCAGATGATGACGAGATCGGCGTTTTCGACCGCCGCGGCGGCGTCGAGGTGGTAGCTGTCGCCAAGTCCCAAGGCCTCGGCCTCGGCAAGCGTTTCGGCGCGGCGGGTCGAGATGGCGAAATGATCGACGATGCCGGCGCGGCGGGCGGCGTGAACGATGGACGAGCCGATCAGCCCGATGCCGATCAGGGCGAGACGGGCAAACATCAGTTCCCTTCCCCCTGCAGCCTTTTGATCACCGCCACGGTGCGGCGCATGGCGTCCTCGCTGCCGATGGAGATGCGCACGGCATTGGCAAGGCCGTAGCCCCCCATTTCGCGGGTGATCAGGCCTGCATCGGCGAGAGCGGCAAAAACATCGGCGGCCGAGGGGCCGGCGGCCTCGTCGAAAATGGCGAGAATAAAATTGCCCTGGCTGTCGGGCACCGTGACGTGGTTGGAGCGCAGTTCGGCGGTCAAATAGTCGCGCCAGCGGGCATTGTGGGCCGCAAGACTGGCGGTGAATTCGCTGTCCCGCGTCGCGGCAGCGGCGGCTTCCTGGGCTGGCACCGAGACGTTGAAGGGTCCGCGGATGCGGTTGATTGCGTCGACGATGTGATCCGGCCCGTAGAGCCAGCCGACACGCAGGGCGGCAAGGCCCATCTTGGAGAAGGTGCGGACCATGACGACATTGTCGGCTTCGCGCACCAGTTCGGCGCCGGTCGTAAAGCCGGGCGCGGTGACGTATTCGGCATAGGCGTTGTCGATCACGAACACAATGTCGGGCCGCAGGCCGGCATGCAGGCGGCGGACCTCGGCATCGTCGAGCCATGTGCCGGTCGGATTGTTGGGATTGGCGAGCCAGACGATGCGCGTCCTGTCGGTGACCGCGGCGAGCATGGCGTCGACATCGACGGTATAGTTGCGGTCCCTGGCGACGACGGGTGCCGCCCCGGCGCCCATGGTCGCGATCGGATACATGAGGAAGCCGTATTCGGACTGGACCGCCTCGTCGCCGTCGCCGAGATAGGTCTCGGCCAGCAGGTGCAGGATTTCGTCGGAGCCGGCGCCGATGACGATACGTTCGGCTTCGAGCCCGTGCGCTTCGGCGAGGGTTTCGCGCAGCTTCGCCGACGAGCCTTCGGGGTATTCGGCCAGCCGCGATACGGCTTCGGCATAGGCGGCACTGGCCAGCGGGCTGGCGCCGAGCGGGGATTCGTTGGAGCTGAGCTTGATCGCCTGCTGGCCCGGCCGGGTGCCGGACTTGCCGGGAACATAGGGGGCGATGTTCAGAATGCCGGGCTTCGGCTGGGGACGCTTGGTCATGAAATTACCGGATGCCGGCGCGGCGCCGGGCTGTGCGGGGTCGGATGTCGCGGCGGACCATACGCAAACCCCTTTGCGAACGCAAAGAAAACCGGCTCGGCGATCTGGGTGGCGGCAGGTTCCGCTAGCGCCCGTCGGTCCGGGGCAGGTGCATCGCCGTCTGCGGCGCCAGCGCCGGCACGCGCACCAGCCGTTCGGCGCGCTTGCGGCGGGCGATGGCCGGGAATTGCTGCTTGCGGGCGACGGTGACGATGACCCCGGCGATGGCCCCCCCGAACAGGCGCCCGCCCTTTTCGAACAGGCGGGCCGACCGGACTATGGGCGACCAGTCGAAAGGCGGCACATAGAGTGCATGGCGCCAGACTTCCGGCACGAAGGAATGGGCGCGCAGCAACTGGTCGAGCTGGCGGCGCGAAAAGGGATTGCCGCTGCCGAACGGGGTGTTGTCGCGATTGGCCCAGGGTCCGCGGCGGCGCGGAACAACGACGACGAGACGGGCATTGGGCGCGGCGATGCGCCAGAGCTCGCGCATCTGCTCTTCGGCATCGGCGGCGTGTTCGAGCGCATGCACGGCGATGATCACATCGAAGCTTGAATCGGTGAACGGCATTTCGAGCGGGTCGGCCATCAGGGTGCAGTTCGGCCCCTCGCGCGGCCAGGCCGACGCACCTTGCCGCGCCGGCATCAGAACGACCATGCGTTCGCTCGGTTCGAGCAGGGCCCTGAGATAGGGCGAAGCGAAGCCGAGGCCGAGCACGCGCTTGCCGGTGACATCGCCGGTGAGCGACAGAACCGGCTCGCGCACCAAGCCGCGGGCAATGCGCCCGAGCGGGGTGCGATAGAAGTCGATCAGCCGCGTGACCTCAGGTGTCATCAGGACGCCCCTTTTAGCCGGCACAAACGGGAAAACGGTTCGAATCCCGGGCGCCGGCACGCTATAGCGGCTGAGGACCCGATCCCGCGAGCCACCCCCCCAGCCTGTGTGGAGGTACAAGATGGCGCTCATCCTCGATGTTTTCCAGCCATTCTCGGACAATTATGGCTTTTTGCTCCATGACCAAGCCTCGGGCGCGACCGCGACGGTGGATGCCGGCGAGGCCGAGCCGATCGCCGAACGCGCGAGGCAGAAGGGTTGGCGGCTGACCGACATCCTCATCACCCACCATCACTCAGACCACACCGCCGGCGCCGCCGCGCTCAAGTCCGAATTCGGGGCGAGAATCACCGGACCGACGGCGGAGGCCGACAAGATCGGCGGCGTCGACAACAAGGTCTCGAACGGCGACCATGTGATGGTCGGCGACAGCCGGCTCGACATCATCGGCGTGCCCGGCCACACGCTCGGGCATATCGCCTATTTCGACGAAAAGGGCCTGCATCTGTTTTGTGGCGACGCGCTGTTCTCGCTCGGCTGCGGCCGCATGTTCGAGGGCGAGCCGAAATCCATGTGGGCAGGGCTCGAAAGACTGCGGGCGCTGCCGGATGACACCAAAATCTATTGCGGGCACGAATATACGCTCGCCAATGCCCGGTTCGCCCTTTCCATCGATCCGGACAACGCGGCGCTGCAGGCCCGCGCCGCCGAGGCGGGCGTGCTGTTGGCGACCGGAGGGCAGACAATTCCCGCCGTGCTCGGCCTCGAAAAGGCTGCCAACCCCTTCCTTCGCGCCGACGATCCCGGACTGATGGCGCGGATGGGGCTTGCCGGCGCGGCGCCTCACGAGGTCTTTGCGGCGCTCCGCAGGGCCAAGGACAGTTTCAAGGGCTGAATGACGCTTCCCGCTTACACCTTCCGGCCGGTGACCTCGGAAAATGTCGAGGATTTCGTCGCCCTGTTCGCGGCGCGTGGCGGGCCTGGACATTGCTGGTGCATGGTCTGGCGCGGCTCACCGGCCGAAAAGCACGAACAGGGCGGATCGCTCAAGAAAGCGCAGATGCTCGGGCGCATCGAGGCCGGCATACCGGTCGGTCTGCTCGGCTACGAAGGCGAAAGGCCGCGCGTCTGGGTGTCGATCGCGCCGCGCGACACGCACATCAAACTCGGCGGCCCGGAAGCGAGGGCGGACGAGCGCGCCTGGTCGCTGACCTGCATGTTCGTGCCGCGCGACCTCAGGACGAAGGGCCTGGCTTCCGTGCTGATCGCCGCCGCCGTCGACCATGCACGGGCGGAGGGCGCGACGAGCGTCGAGGCCTATCCGGTGCGGCCCGATTCGCCGAGCTTCCGGTTCATGGGGCGGGTTTCAAGCTTCGAAAAGGCTGGTTTCCGCTTCATCGGCATGGCCGGCACCCGCCGGCATGTCATGCGTCTAGGGCTTTGCTGACGCCTCCGAATTCCTAACGCTTTGCTAACGACTGGCACGCCGATTGCGACGTTGTCCGTGAAAGCCGGATCGCCTGTTTCAAAACGGCACATCCGGCCCAGAGCGGTACAGGGTTCGCGTCATGGTCGAGTTGCGTAAAGCGTATGATGTCAATTCGGGACGAAACCTTCCCGTCTGCGTCGGTGCGGCGTCCGAGCGGCGGCCGATCGGCGGCCAGCGCGTCCGGTCCGATTTCGCCTCGCAGCTGATCGCGGCACGCGATCGCTTGCCGGTACAGCGGGCGCGGCGGCGGGCCGAAGAGGGCACGGCCCTTGGTGCCTATGCCGGCTCGGACCATCTCGACGAACGGTGCCTGCCAATCGGCTACCGGCTGTCGGTTTCCGCCTAGCGGAAACTTCAGGATTTCACGAAAAAGAGCGCCGCCCCGGACCCGATCCAGGGCGGCGCAATGCATTCAGGGACCGCGCCGGGACAAAGCCTTCCGGCGCTAAATCATGGCACGTTTTGATTGAATCAAAACGCCAACCCAAGTTTTTGAGTGGTCGCGTGTTCGAACCGGAAAAGTGGTAGCCACTTTTCCTGAAAAAGCTCTAGCCGGCGCCGAAATCGCGGCGGGCGGCGCGCATCGACACCGAGAAGCCGGCGACCACGTCGATGAAGCTCATGACCGTGCACAGGAAGAACAGCGAGGTCGAGGCCTTGGCCACCACGAGGAATTCGACGAGGAAGGCGACAAAGACCAGGGTCGAGGCCATGTGCTCGAACATCGAGCCGGCGTCGGTACGCGTCGATTTGAGCACCTCGACGAACAACAAAAACAGGGTGACGACGAGGAACGTGTCGGACAGGGACAGCGTCCAGGCGGTGCCGGATACCATCGGCACCTCGAGAATGGGCGTTGCCCAGCCGCCCTCGATGCTGCCGAAGAAGAAGAAGACCAGAATGTTGTAAACGATCAGCGGCAGGATGAGGAGCGGCGGAATCCACATGCGGGGGGCTCTTTCCTGGGTCTCGCGTTCGGAAATCGGAATGGCCATCGGATCGGCTCCGAACCGTTATGAACTGTCGATGCCGCACAAGCGCGTGTGCCGCAGCCAGACAAGTGTGCCAAAAACGACAGAAAACGGCCAGCCCGTTGCCGGGCCGGCCGCGAATTCATGTTGATAAACCCGCTTAGGCGGCGGCGCGTCGCGCCGGATGCCTAGGTCTTCGGCTCGAGAACCTGACGGCCGCGATACATGCCGGTCTTCAGGTCGATATGGTGCGGGCGGCGAAGCTCGCCCGAATCCTTGTCTTCTACATAGGGCTTGGCCTTGAGGCCGTCGGCCGAGCGGCGCATGCCGCGCTTGGAAGGGGAGGTCTTTCTTTTCGGCACAGCCATGGGTCAATACTCCTCAATGCTTCCCGCCCCGCTCCGGCGTCCCGGTTCCGCGGCGCATTGGCCGCAGTGACGCCAGCGAGGCAGTACAAAGGCAAAACTGTCTCGGATCGGCGGGTTCTATAGTGGAAATCGATCCGCTTGGCTAGGGTCTGCGAAGATTTGCCGGCCGTGCCGCATGCGAGATGTCTTGCGGAGGCAAAAAGACCCGTCTAGCAAGAGGCCATGCCCGCCGAACTCGACATCGCAGACTTTGCCGCGCGCTTCCTGCCCCAGCTCGAGGCCTGCCTTTTGACGCAAAAGCTCAGCGAACCCTATGCCGCGCCCGAGGCGCTGGCGGCGGCGATGCGGCATGGCGCGCTCAACGGCGGCAAGCGCTTGCGGCCGCTTCTGGTGGTGGAAACCGCCGGCGTCTTCGACATGCCCGAAGCCGACGCCATGCCGGCGGCGGTCGCGGTCGAGCTGGTGCATTGCTTCTCTCTGGTTCATGACGATCTGCCGGCGATGGACGACGACGATCTGAGGCGCGGCAAGCCGACGGTGCACAAGGCTTTCGACGAAGCGACGGCGATCCTGGCCGGCGACGCGCTGCATTCGCGCGCCTTCGCCATTCTCGCCGGCGACAGGGCGCATCCCGATCCGTCGGTCCGCATGGCGCTCGTCACCGAACTGGCGATGGCGGCCGGGGCCGGTGGCATGGCCGGCGGCCAGCAGCGCGACCTCGAAGGCGAGCGCGGCGGGTTTTCCAATGCCGACATCGCCCAGATGCAGATGATGAAGACCGGGGCGCTCATTCGCGCCGCGGTGCGCATGGGCGCCCTGATCGGCGGGGCCGCGCCCGACGCCATGGCCGCCCTGACCCTTTACGGTGAGGCGGCAGGCCGCGCCTTCCAGCTGGCCGACGACATTCTCGACCTGACGGCGACGCCCGAGCAGATGGGCAAGGCGACGCACAAGGACGATGCCCGCAACAAGCCGACGCTTCTGGCGCGCATCGGGCTCGATGCGGCGCAGCGCCATCTCGGCGACCATATCCACCGCGCCATTTCGGCCCTGTCGGTCTTCGGCCACGAGGCCGACGGGCTGAGGGCTATCGCCCGCTATTTCGCCGTCAGGGACAAATGATGACAACGAACCGCCAGGACAATGCGAACGGACCCGAAGCCGAAACCAGGCCGGCTCCCGCGCCGGGCAAACCGGTGCCGCCGCGGCTTCAGCAGAAACGCGATGAACCCGCCGGCTCCAACGCCGACGCACAAAAGCAGCAACAGCAATAGCCAATAACGGGGTTGGAAATGAGCCTTGCATCCGTCCGCGCCGATCTCGCCCGTCGCGCGCCCGATCTCGAAGTGATGGTCACCGAAAAGACCACCGAAACCGTTGTCATCGCCGCCGGCGTCCATGGCTGCGAGCCGGGCCAGATCGCCAAGACCCTGTGCATCCGCGTCAAGGACGAGGAGTTTCTGCTCGTGACCAAAGGCGACGCGCGGCTCGATAACCAGAAATCCAAGGCCGCCTTCGGCGGGCGGCCGAAAATGCTCGGGGCTGAGGACGTGCTGAGACTGACCAGCCACGAGGTCGGCGGCGTCTGCCCGTTCGGACTGCCGACGCCGATGAAAATCTATCTCGATATTTCGCTCAGGGTCTATGAAGAGCTGATCCCGGCCGGCGGCAGCATCAACGCCTCGGTGCGCCTGCCGCTGGCGCGGCTGGCGGAACTGTGCGGCAATGACTGGGTCGATGCCTGCACAGTGCTGGAGGGTAGGTGAAACCGTTCACTCTGCCGCTTCCATGCCCTCAGCCATAGGCTTCGGGCGTTCGCTTCCTATCCTTGATCCACCGGATCAAGGACTTGCCGCTTCGCGTCAACCGGTCGCTCATTCCGCCCCGCTCCAAACCGCTTCTCGATATAGTCGGCGACCATCTGCTTGAACTGGTCGGCGACGTCATGGCCCCTCAGGGTCGCGACCTTTTCGCCGTCGATGAAGACCGGGGCGGCGGGAGATTCGCCGGTGCCGGGGAGCGAAATGCCGATATCGGCGTGTTTGCTCTCGCCCGGCCCGTTGACGATGCAACCCATGACGGCAACCGAGAGGGTCTCGACGCCGGGATAGCGCTCGCGCCATTCGGGCATGGAGGAGCTAAGATGGGTCTCGATGTCCTTGGCGAGGGACTGGAAGACTGTCGAGGTGGTGCGTCCGCAGCCCGGACAGGCGACGACGACCGGCACGAACTGGCGAAAGCCCATGGTCTGCAGCAATTCCCGCGCGACCTTGACTTCGAGCGTCCTGTCGCCGTCCGGCTCGGGGGTCAAAGAGACGCGAATGGTATCGCCGATCCCCTGCTGCAAAAGGATGCCCATGGCGGCGGACGAGGCGACGATGCCCTTTGACCCCATGCCGGCCTCGGTCAGCCCGAGATGGAGGGCATAGTCGGAACGGGCGGCGAGGTCCTCATAGACGGAAATGAGATTCTGCACGTCCGAAACCTTGGTCGAGAGGACGATGCGGTCGCGAGGGAGGCCAAGCTCTTCGGCCCGCGCGGCGCTCAGCAGCGCCGATTGCACGATGGCTTCGCGCATGACGTGATTGGCCGACCACGGCTGTTCGCGCGTCTGGTTCTCGTCCATCAACCGCGTTAGGAGCTCCTGGTCGAGCGAGCCCCAGTTGACGCCGATGCGGACCGGCTTGCCGTAGCGGATAGCGAGCTCGATCAGGGTGGCGAACTGGGTGTCGCGCTTCAGTTTGAAACCGACATTGCCCGGATTGATGCGGTATTTGGCCAGCGCCTCGGCGCAGGCCGGGTGGTCGCTGAGGAGCTTTTGGCCGATATAGTGGAAATCGCCGATGATCGGCACGAAGACGCCGCGCCTTTCGAGGCGCTCGCGGATATGCGGCACGGCGGCGGCTGCCTCGTCGCGGTCGACGGTGACGCGCACGAGCTCGGAGCCGGCGCGATGAAGCGCGGCGATCTGGGCGGCGGTGCCGTCGATGTCGGCGGTGTCGGTATTGGTCATCGACTGGACAACGACCGGGGCGCCGCCGCCGACAAGGACGCCGCCGACATCGACCCCGATGGTTTTCTTCCGCCCTGCCAGTCCCGCCATCACGCCGCTCCGGATTGAACGTTTGGGAAATACGCTTTCCCTCGGCGCGAGGCAACATGGCGGCAAATCGTGTCGGCGGGTTGACGATCCGCTTCGCCTGCTGTATTGAACCATATAGTTGAAAACCACTGGGTTGAATTCATGAGCGCGGATTCCCTTTCCACCGTCCTTTCAGCGCTTGCCGACCCGACACGAAGGGGATTGCTCGCCCGCCTTGCCGCCGGGGAGGCGACCGTCTCGGAACTGGCAAAGCCCTACGACATGTCGATGGCTGCCATTTCCAAGCACCTGAAGGTTCTGGAAAAGGCGGGCCTGGTCGAACAGAGCCATCATGCCCAGTACCGTCCGCGCAAACTCAACCCCGAACCGCTCAGAGAGGTCGATGTCTGGCTCGCCGAGTACCGAAAGCTCTGGGAGGCGCGCTTCGACCGGCTCGACCATTACCTGAGGCATTTGCAGGGCAAGTCCGATGCTTGAGCTCACAACGCTCGCGCCCGAAGCCGGCGCCGACATCCTTTTGTCGCGGCTCTACGATGCCGAGCGGGAGGAGGTCTGGGCGGCCCTGACCGACGCCGAGGCGCTCAGCGCCTGGTGGCCGCCGGACGGGTGTTCGATCACGACGCACGAGGCCGACATCAGGCCGGGCGGGGTCTGGGCCTTCACGCTGACGACGCCCGAGGGCGAGAGCTTCGAGTACCGGCACAAATACGAAGACCTGACGCGTCCGGAACGTATCATCTACCGCCAGGGCGAACGGCCGGGGGACGACAACGCCGTCATCGTGACGATAACCCTTGCGGCTCACGGCATGGCGACGCTGGTGACGCTCAGGATCGAATTCTCGTCGCCGGCCTGGCGGGCAAAACTCATTCCCATGGGCGCGATCCGCTATCCGGGCGAAAGCCTAGAACATCTCGCTACTTACCTGAAACGCGAACAAAAAGCCGGCCGCTCCCAGCGGACAGATAAAGGAAAAGCAGCAATGTCACATGGCATCGAACACTCCGAAACGCTGCCCGAACTCGTCGCAATCCGCGAGTTCGACGCTCCACGGGAACTGGTCTTCGCCGCCTGGACGGACCCCAGGCACTTCCCCAACTGGTTTTGCCCAGTCGGGTTCGAGACGGTTTTGTGCGAGATGGACGTGCGCGAGGGCGGTTTCTACCGCATCCACTGGCGGGACAAGAAGGGCAATGTCTATCCCAACAAGGCGGTCTATCACGAGGTGAGCCCGCCAGACCGACTGGTCTATGCCGACACTTGGGACGACGACCGGCCCGACAACGAAGAGATCATCGGCACCATCCTGTTCGAGGACATCGGCGGCGGGCGCACGCGCATGACCAGCCGGTCGCTGTTCAAGAACCACGATCATCTCGAACGCATCAAGGCCATGGGTGTCGAGGCCGGCTGGGCCATGTTCCTCGACCGCCTTGACACCTATCTCGCCGGGCTCGCCAAGGGCTGAGCCGAACCGTTTTGGAGACGATAATGCAGAAGCAGTCAGCCCTCGTGCCCGACAACGAACCGGTGATCGCCCTCACCCATGTATACGACGCGCCGCGGGCGCTGGTCTGGGAGGTGTTCACAAAGCCGGAGCATCTCGTCCACTGGTGGGGGCCGGCCGGGTTCGCTATCGAGCATGAGGAGAGCGATTTTCGTGTCGGTGGCCACTGGAAATTCGTCATGATCGGGCCGGACGGCACGCGCTGGCAAAACTACCACCAGTATACCGACATCGACCCCATGGACTCGTTCACCCATCGCCACGGCAGCAGGCCCGACGACCCCGACGCCCCGGACGAGATCATTTGCTTTGCCGATCGCGACGGCGGGACCGAAGTCACCATGCGGATGACCTTTAGCGACATGGCCGCCCGCCAGAGGGTGCTCGACTTTCATGCCGACACGCTCGGATTGCAGACCCTCGCCAAGGCCGAGGCCTATATCAAACACAAGGGATTGCTGGAATGAGCAAAGCCGACATCGAAAAAATCAACGCCTATCTGGAAAAGCTCCCCGACGAACAGCGGACCGCGCTCGAACACGTCCGGGCCCTGGTCAAACAGGTCGCGCCGCAGGCCGAGGAGGCGCTGGTCTATGGCGTGCCGGGGTTCAAGCAGGATGGAGGGCTGGTCTGCTACGCCGCCTTCAAGGCGCATTGCGGCTTCTATCCGATGAGCCCGATCGTTCTGGACGCGATGAAGGCCGAGCTCGCCGGGTTCGAGACGGCCAAGGGGACGATCAGGTTCACACCCGAAAAGCCGATCCCCGACGCGCTCATCGCCGCGATCGTCAGGCGTCGCATCGAGGAAAACGCGACGGCGGTCGCGGTGCGGCACGCCGCCCGACGGGTAACGACCGCCTGACCGACAGCAACGATCCGAGCTTTCCCGCCGGGCCGCGAGGCCGGCACGACCTCGTGTCAACGCGCCGGCCTTGCGCCGGCATCCTAGCAAGGATAGGTACCATGCCCTTCGTCACCTCCGCCGACGGCACGCGCATCGGCTATGAAACCCGAGGCTCCGGGTCGCCGCTTTTGCTTGTCGACGGCGCCATGTGCTCGCGCGACATGGGGCCGATGCCGGCCATCGCCGAAGCTTTGTCCGATCGCTTTGGCATCTATCTGTTCGACCGGCGTGGGCGCGGCGAAAGCGGCAACACCCTGCCCTGGAGCATGGACAGGGAAATCGAGGACATCTCGGCGCTCGTCGCCGAGATCGTGGAAAAGACCGGCGAGCCGCCGATGGTCTTTGGCATCTCCTCCGGTGCCATTCTCGCGGCGAGGGCCGCGGCCGCCAACACGCGAATCAGAAGGCTCGCGCTTTATGAGGCGCCGATGATCGTCGACGACACGCATGCGCCCATGCCTGCCGATTTCGTGGCGCGTGTGCGCTCGGAGGTCGAACGCGGCCGGGCCGGCGCGGCGGCCAAGCTGTTCATGGCCTATGTCGGCATGCCCGGCATTGCCGTGTTCATCATGTCGCTGCTGCCGTTCTGGAAGAAGGTGACGGTCAACGCGCACACGCTCCCCTACGACCTGAGCCTGGTCGAGCCGCTGCAAAAGGGCAAACGCCTCGACCATGGGGCGTGGGCCGGCGTCACCATGGAAACGCTCGTCCTCGATGGCGGCAAGAGCCCCGCCTATATGCGCAACGCGCAAAGGCATTGGGCAAACACGCTGCCGAACGCCCGCTACGACACGCTGCCCGGCCAGACCCACAACGTGAAGACCGAAGCTATTGCGCCGGTCCTGGCGACGTTCTTTTCGGAACGTTTGGGACAAGCGCGATGACCCGTCGGATGCAGGTCGATCTGTCCGAGCCCAGGGACATGGTCCTCGTCCGCGAGTTCGACGCCCCGCGCCCGCTCGTGTGGAAATGCTGGAGCGAACCCGAACACCTGGCCGCCTGGTGGGGGCCGGACGGCATGAGCAACGAGGTCGAACTGGATGTCCGCCCCGGCGGCGTTCAGGTGATCACCATGATCGCTGCGGACGGGACGCGCTATCCGATCCGCTCGGTGTTCCTTGAGGTCGAGGTGGGCCGAAAACTCGTCGGGACGCTGACGGTCGAAGACCATCCCATGGAATTTCATGAGCTTTTCGCCGCCTATGCCGGTGGCGATTCCGACGGAAAAATGCGGCTTGTCATGAGTGTTCTGTTCGAGGACACTGAAGGTGGCGGCACGCGCGTTACCGTCCGCCAGTCTTTCCCGGCCCAATCCGAACGCGACGCCAACATGAAAATGGGGGCGGAGCAAGGTTGGCGCGAGAGCTTTGTCAAGCTCGATCGCCACCTCGAAAACCTGTCGGCCTGAAGCGCCTGGACCGCCAGCGCGCCGTGTCGGCTCTTGCCATTTCCTGTCAACCCCGCATGCGATATGCCGGGCCCTTTTTCGAGAACATGATTCATGGACCGCGATCTTTTCAAAATGGCACTCATTCTCGGGCTGATGTCGACCATCGGCCCTTTCGCAATCGACATGTATCTGCCGGCGCTGCCGCGGATTGCCGGCGATCTCGGCGTCGAGGCCGCCGCCGCGCAGCTGACCCTGACCGCCTATTTCGTCGCTTTCGGCGTTGCCCAACTCTTTTACGGACCGGCGAGCGACATGTTCGGGCGCAAGCCGCCGATCACGTTCGGCATCATCCTGTTCGCCCTGGCCTCGCTCGGCTGTGCTTTGGCGCCGACGCTCGAAACCCTGTCGGTGCTGCGCTTCATCCAGGGCCTCGGGGCGGCCGGCGTCATGTCGGTACCGCGCGCCATCATCCGCGACCGCTATACCGGCGCCAAGGCGACGCGGCTGATGTCGTCGATCATGCTGGTCATCTCGATTTCGCCGATGCTGGCCCCTCTGGTGGGGTCGCTGATCATCGGGCCGTTCGGCTGGCGGGCCGTTTTCGTCGCCGTGGCGCTGGCGGCGGCAATCGCGATGCTGCTGCATGCCCTCGCCCTGCCCGAGACACTGGCGCCGGAGCGGCGCAAGCCATTCTCGTTGCCCTCGATGCTGGCGAGCTTCGGCAAGCTGGCGCGCGATCCGGCCTTCATGGGCCTGACCTTCATCGGCGGGCTGGGCATGTCGGCTTTCTTTACCTTTCTGGGCAGCGCCTCGTTCGTCTATGTGGACCATTTCGGCCTGACGGCGAATGAGTTCGCCCTGGCCTTTGCCGCCAATGCCGCCGGGTTCTTCCTTGCCAGCCAGTTCGCCGCCAACCTGATGGCGCGGCTCGGGCCGGTCAGGCTGATGCGCACCGCGACGTTCTTTTATGCGCTGTTTTCCGGGATCCTGTTCCTGAGCTTCGCCTTCGGCTTCGGCAGCTTCCCGCTCATGGTGGTGCTCCTCATTCTCGCCAATACCTTTTTCGGCTTCGTCATGCCCGCCTCGATGGTTCTGGCGCTCGAGGAGCATGGCCCGATTGCCGGAGCGGCCGCTTCGCTCGGGGGCACGCTGCAGATGCTTCTGGCCAGTCTTGCCATGGCGATCGGCGGCCTGGCGTTCGACGGCACGCCGCTGCCCATGCTGGCGGTGATCGCGACTTGCAGCGCCGGCACCTTCATCCTGGCGCTCGTCACGGTGCGCGGCCGCCGGGCCACGACGGCCGCGGCGCGATCGGAAGAAGCGCCGGCCGAATAGGGCAAGCGGTCCGGCAGGTCGCCGGGAGGACGACTTGCCACGCCCTGCCCCCCGGACGTAAACCGGAAGAGCCGGTCTGGTCCGGCGGGGGAAGGGGCGGCTCATGCGCGACCACGAACATCGCGGCGCCATACGCGAGGAAGTCCATGCGCGGCCGGTTGTCATGGTACCCGAACCGGCGCGGCTCAGGCGGCTGGTCTTTTTGCCTGGTCCGGGCGACCCCGGCGTCGGCGCCATCCAGGCCATGCTCGCTTCCTGGTGCGGGCGAATGGGCCTCGATGTGCCCGAGCCGCATGTCCGCCAGCATTCCTTCGCGCGCCGGGGAACCGAGGGGTGCAGCGTCACCTTCGAGTTCCACAATGAATTCGTCACCCTGACCTGGTCGTCGTCGCCGGGCGAGGCCGAAGCCTTTCCGAAAGATATCGGCCTCGAACTCGTCGCGGACCTGCCGCTGGTCGCGGCGGTGGTCATCGATCTTCTGGCCGAGGCGGCGCTGCCGGCGGCGGCCCTGTCGCATTTCAATCCGGCCAGTCTTTGCCATGTCGGCATCGAGGGCGGCGCGGCGCAGATCGCCACCGACCTCGTCGAGGACGGCGACGGCTTCGTGCGCTTCTTCCTCGCCGGCCGCAATCTCACGCCGCTCCGGCGCTCGATCATCGCGCGGCGGCTCCTGGAGGTCGAAACCTATTCCAAGCTCACCCTTCTCGGCCTGCCGCCGGTCAGGGCGGCAGGCGGCGAACTCACCGCCCTTGAAGCCGAGATTTCGCAGATTCTGGCGCGCTTGCCCGAGATCGACGAAGTCGGCGAGGCGCAGGACGCCATCAAGGGGCTTAACGGGCTGGCGCAGCGCGTCGCCGTCGTGAACGACCGCCTCAACTATCGCGTGGCGGCGAGCCAGGCCTATGGGCAGATCGTCTCGGATCGGTTGAGGGTGCTGCACGACGAGGCGACCGGCAATGGCTCGAACATTTCGGCCTATGTCGACAACCGCGTCGGGCCGGCCCTGCGCACCCTGGCGGCGACCGAAAAGCGCCTGCTCAACGCCGGCCGGCGCATCGAGCGGGCGGCCATGATGCTCAATGCCCGCAACGGGCTCGAGCTCGAAATGCAGAATTCGACCATCCTCAAGACCATCTCGCGCACGGCGCGCTCCCAGTACCGGCTGCAGCGCACCGTCGAGGGGCTCTCGGTAATCGCCATCACCTATTATCTTGTCGGCATTCTCGGCTACGCGCTGTCCGGACCGATCCATGCCCTTGGCTGGGACAAGGAATGGGTCATGGCGGCAGTGACGCCCCTGGCGCTGGTGGCGGTCTTTGTCGCGTCGCGCTTCCTGTGGCGCGGACACAAGGAATGACGGTGGGCCGCCGGGAATGACGATCCTGGAAAGCGAAAGGCCGGCAATCCTCAGGGATTTGCCGCATGAAACCTCGAAGATGGTCTTGGCGTTCGCCGACCGTTTGGATGCCCAATTTCCAGCCGGAACGGATGAGAGGGCGCTCAAGTCGCGCCTGACGGAGTGGGGATTCCAGCTCGATGAGGACGATGTCGGGCAATATGCCCGCTTGAGGATCGAAGCGGCGACCGGTCAGGATACCTATTTCGTTTACTGGATGCTCGACGCAAAAAGACGGCTGACACACATCGAAGCAGACGTGCATATCAGCCGCCCGTGAGCGCCTGGCGCGAGGCTCTACTCGAACCTGACCAGCAGGTCCTTGGCGTCGATGCCGTCGCCGATCCTGACCGTGACCTCGGCGATGGTGCCATCCGCCTCGGCGTGGAGCGCGGTTTCCATCTTCATGGCCTCGATCGACAGCAGCACATCGCCGGCGACGACCTTCTGGCCGGTCTTGACCGCAAGTGTCGAGACGACGCCGGGCATGGGGGCGCCGACCTGTTTGGGATCGCTCGGGTCGGCCTTGGCGCGCTGGGCGATGGTCGCGGCGCGCGAGCGGTCCGGCACCGAGACGGCGCGTGGCTGGCCGTTCAATTCATAGAACATCCTGACCATGCCCTTGTCGTTGGGCTCGGAGCGGGCCTCGTACTGGGCGACGAAGGTGACGCCTGGGGCGAGGTCGACGGCCAGTTCCGTGCCGGTTTCGAGCCCGTAGAAGAAGACCGGCGTCGGCAGGATCTCGGTCGGGCCGTACATGTCCTGGGTCTTCATGAAGTCCATGAACACCTTCGGGTACATGAGGTATGACGCGAGCCGGTAGTCGTCGACCTCGTGGCCGAGTTCGGTCGAAATCTTTTCGCGCTCGGCCTCGATGTCGAGCGGTTCGAGATGCTTGCCCGGCCGCTCGGTATGGGGCGTCTTGCCCTTCAACACCTTCTTCTGCAGGTCCTTTGGGAAGCCGCCGGGCGGCTGGCCGAGCCCGCCCATGAAGAAATCGACGACCGAATCGGGAAAGGAGACCTCGCGGCCGGGGTCCTCGACCTCGGTCCGGGTGATGCCGGAAGAGACCATGGAAAGCGCCATGTCGCCGACGACTTTCGAAGACGGGGTGACCTTGACGATGTCGCCGAACATCTGGTTGACGTCGGCATAGGTCTGGGCCACCTGGTGCCACCGGCTTTCAAGGCCGAGAGAGCGGGCCTGTTCCTTCAAGTTGGTGAACTGGCCGCCGGGCATTTCGTGCAAATAGACCTCGGAGGCACCAGACCGCAAATCGGATTCGAAGGCGCGGTACTGGAATCTCACCGCCTCCCAATAAAAGGAAATGCGGCGAATGACTTCCGCATCGAAGCCGGGGTCGCGGCCGGTGCCCTTCAGCGCTTCGTTGAGCGAGCCGAGACAGGGCTGCGAGGTGGTGCCGGAAAGGGCGTCCATGGCCGCGTCGACGGCGTCGACACCGGCCTCGACCGCGGCGAGAACCGTCGCCGCCGCCGCGCCCGAGGTGTCGTGGGTGTGGAAATGGATCGGGATGCCGATTTCCTCTTTGAGCGTGGTGATCAGCTTCTTGGCGGCGGCGGGCTTCATCAGCCCGGCCATGTCCTTGATGCCCAAAATGTGCGAGCCGGCGGCTTCGAGCTCCTTGGCCAGGCGCACATAATAGGAGAGATCGTATTTCGACCTTTGGGGGTCGAGCATGTCGCCGGTATAGCAGACGACGCCCTCGCAGACCTTGCCGCTGGCGATGACCGCGTCCATCGAGACACGCATGTTCTCGACCCAGTTTAGGCAGTCGAAGACGCGGAAGACGTCGACGCCGCCCTTGGCGGCCCGGGCGACGAAGTATTCGACGACATTATCGGGATAATTGGTGTAGCCGACCCCGTTCGAGCCCCTCAAGAGCATCTGGGTTAAAAGGTTTGGCGCGGCCGCGCGGATCTTGGTGAGCCGTTCCCACGGGTCCTCGTTGAGGAAGCGCATGGCGACATCGAAGGTGGCGCCGCCCCAGCACTCGAGCGAGAACAGGTCGGGCATGCCGCGTGCGTAGGCGCTTGCGATCCTGGCGATGTCGTAGGTGCGCATGCGCGTCGCTAGAAGCGACTGGTGGGCGTCGCGCATGGTGGTGTCGGTGAACAGTACCTTTTGCTCGGCGCTCAGCCAGTCGGCGAGGCCCTTGGCGCCCCGCTGCTCGAGAATCTGGCGGGTGCCGTCCCGGATCGGGGCGTCGCCGAAATCGGGCACGACGGGCGGCGCGGCTTCGGCCGGCGGACGCGGGCGGTCGCGCACTTCGGGGTGGCCGTTGATGGTGACATCGCCGATATAGGTCAAGAGCTTGCTGGCGCGATCCTTGCGCCGCTCGATGGCGAACAGCTCGGGCGTGGTGTCGATGAAGCGCGTCGTATAGGTGTTGTTGCGGAATTTTTCGTGGGCGATGATGTTTTCGAGAAAGGCCAGATTGGTCTGGACGCCGCGGATGCGGAACTCGCGCAAGGCGCGGTCCATCCGGCGGATCGCTTCCTCGGGGGAGGGCGCCCAGGCCGTGACCTTTTCCAATAGCGGATCGTAATAGCGGGTGATGACGGCGCCGGAATAGGCCGTGCCGCCGTCGAGGCGGATGCCGAAGCCGGTGGCGCCGCGATAGGCGGTGATGCGGCCGTAGTCGGGGATGAAGTTCTCTTCCGGGTCCTCGGTCGTCACCCGGCACTGCAGGGCGTGGCCGTTGAGGCGGATGTCCTCTTGGCGCGGCACGCCCGATTCCGGCGTGCCGATGACGGCGCCGTCCATGACGTGGATCTGGGCCTTGACGATGTCGATGCCGGTCACCTCCTCGGTGACGGTGTGTTCGACCTGGACGCGCGGATTGACCTCGATGAAATAGAATCGGCCGGTATCGACATCCATGAGGAATTCGACGGTGCCGGCGCAGCGGTAATTGGCGGCGCGCCCGATCCTCAGGGCCGCCTCGGTCAGTTCGGCGCGCTGGGCGTCATCGAGATAGGGCGCCGGCGCGCGCTCGACGACCTTCTGGTTGCGGCGCTGCACCGAGCAGTCGCGTTCGTAGAGGTGGACGAGATTGCCGTGGTCGTCGCCGAGGATCTGCACCTCGACATGGCGGGCGCGCTCGACGAGCTTTTCAAGATACATCTCGTCCTTGCCGAAGGCGGCCTTGGCCTCGCGCTTGGCCTCGGGCACGACGTGGCGGAGGTCCTGTTCGCTCCTTAAGGCGCGCATGCCGCGGCCGCCGCCGCCCCAGCTCGCCTTGAGCATAAGCGGGTAGCCGATCTCGGCGGCCATGCGGGCGACCTCGTCGAGGTCGTCGGGCAGCGGCAGGGTCGCCGGCACGACCGGCACGCCGGCGGCGACGGCCATGTTGCGGGCCGAAACCTTGTTGCCGAGGTCGCGCATGGTGTCGGAGCGCGGGCCGATGAAGGTCAAGCCCGCCGCGACGCAGGCGTCGACGAATTCGGGGCTTTCCGACAAGAGGCCATAGCCGGGATGGATGGCGTCGGCGCCGGCATGCCTGGCGATGCGGATGTATTCGGGGATCTGCAGATAGGCCTCGACCGGGCCGAGCCCCCTGCCGATCGGATAGGCTTCGTCGGCCTTGAAGCGATGCAGCGCCAGCTTGTCTTCCTCGGCATAGACCGCGACGGTCCTGATGCCGAGCTCGTTGGCGGCGCGAAACACGCGAATGGCGATTTCGCTGCGATTGGCGACGAGAATCTTCTTGATAGCCATGTGTGACCCGCAGTCGAGAGTGAGGGGATAGTCCGGGTGAAGCGGTATCGCGGGGCCGAAAACAGGCCGGTCCCGGACGTCCTTGCCTCTCACCGATCGAGATGACCGATGAGATGCGACATGTCGTAGCCGGCACCGGCCGCCGCCGCGATGATCTCGGCGGCGCTCATCCGGCCGGCTTGGCTCAGCGACCACAGGGTCGTCGAGCGGGTTCCGGAGCGGCAAAAGCACAGAACCGGGCCGTTGCTCCCCTCGAGCACGGCGCGCGTCTTTGCGATCATTTCGGGCGAGACGCCCTCCCGACCCATCGGGATATAGGCATAGCCAAGGCCGGCGGCTTCGGCCGCGTGCCGGATCTCGGCATCCGTCGGCTGGTCGGGCGTTTCACCATCGGGGCGGTTGTTGACGACGGCGACGAAGCCGGCGGCCTTTATCGCCGCGATGTCCTCGGGTGCGATCTGCGGCGACACGCTGACAGACTCGTTGATCTTCTTGAGTTCCAAGGCCGTCTCCTTGCCGCGCCCCGGCCCGATGCCGCAACGCTTTGCGCCCTACTTTATAGGCAAAGCGGGCTCTGGCGCGCAACTGCCGCCAGCGGAAACGCTTAGGCGCACCTGCGGCGCGGTGTTACGGACCGGTCGTCACGGCCTTATGGTAGCGGGCCAGGGCCTTGATGACGCGGCGGGCGCTGATGCGGCCGACGCGGTTGCCCTCGCTATCGACCACGCCGACCCATTCGTGATCGGCGAACAGCGGCAGAACGTCCTCGCAGCGGGCGGTGTCGGGCACGCTGAATTCGCAAGATTCGCTCACGTCCACGTCCATGATGGTATGGACATGGATGGCGCGGGCCTTGTTGACGTCGGCTACGAACTGCTCGACATGCGGATCGGTCGGGTTGAGGACGATGTCCTCGGGCCGGCCTTCCTGGACCACGGCGCCGTCATTGAGAATGGCGATGCGGTTGCCGATCTTCAGCGCCTCGTCGAAATCGTGGGTGATGAACAGAATCGTCTTGTTGAGCTCGGCCTGGAGCTTGAGCAATTCGTCCTGCATGCCCGAACGGATCAGCGGATCGAGAGCCGAGAACGCCTCGTCCATCAGAATGATGTCGGTGTCCATGCTCAGGGCACGGGCGAGCCCGACGCGCTGCTGCTGGCCGCCCGAGAGATGGTGCGGCTGGCTTTCCTCGTAGCCGGAAAGGCCGACCGTATCGATCCAGCGCTGCGCCGCCATGCGGCGTTCCTGCTTGCCAATGCCCCTCACCTCGAGCCCGTAAGCGACGTTGTCGATCACGGACCGGTGCGGCAACAGGCCGAACTTCTGGAACACCATGGCGATCCTGGTGCGCCGGAATTCCCGCAATTCGGGCAGGCTCATGCCGAGAACGTCGGTGCCATGCACGTAGATCTCGCCCGATGTCGGATCGATCAGGCGGATGACGTGGCGGATGAGCGTCGACTTGCCCGAACCGGACAGCCCCATGACCACGTAGACCTGACCCGGTTCGACATGGATCGACACGTCGTTGATGCCGACGACGTGGCCGGTCTCGGCCTGGACCTTGGCCTTGGACTTGCCTTTTTTGAGCAGGTCGAGGGCGGATTGCGGATCGGGACCGAAGATCTTGGTGACGTTTTTTATCTCGATGGCGTATTTTTCGCGTTGGCTCATGTCCGCTTCTCCGCCATGCCGATTCGCGCCTGCAGCTGCTTGCCGAAGGACTGGGAAATGCGATCGAAGATGATCGCCAGAACGACGATGCCGAGACCGGCGAACAGGCCGCGGCTGACCTCGAGCCGACCGATGCCCTGCAGCACCTGGTAGCCGAGGCCCCCGGCGCCGATCATCGAGGCGATGACCACCATGGCGAGCGCCATCATCGTCGTTTGGTTGACCCCGGCCAGGATGGTCGGCAGGGCGAGCGGAATCTGGACGCCGAGAAGGCGTTGGCGCGGCGTGGTGCCGAAGGCGCGCGAAGCCTCCATCACCGCCGGATCGACCATGCGGATGCCGAGATCGGTCAGACGCACGAGGGGCGGGCTGGCATAGATGATCGTCGCGATGAGCGCGGGAATCTTGCCCGGCCCGAAGATCATCACCACCGGTATGAGATAGACGAAGCTCGGCAGGGTCTGCATGAGGTCGAGCACCGGCATCATGATGCGCCGGAACGGCTGCGACCGCGACATGACGATGCCAACCGGCAACGAGATGGCGATGGCCGTCAGCGTTGCGGTGATCATCAGGGCCATGGTCTTGATGCTGTCTTCCCACAAGTCCATGACGCCGAGGAACAGCAGGCCGACGAAAACGACCGCCGGCAGTTTCCAGTTGCGGGTGGACAGCCAGGCCAGGCCCACCAGCAGGACGATGATGAACCACCAGGGCAACCAGAGCAGGAAACGCTCGATGGAAATGAGCAGTTGCAGAAGCGGGTAGGCGGCAGCCTCGAAGCCGTCGCCCCAGTATCTGACGACCCAGGTCAGGCCGTCATCGACCCAGAACCGGAGTATTTTGGTGTCTATGACATCCGGAAACATTTGTCCTCAAATCCGCGCGGCCGGTTCGCTCCAACCAGCCTTCCACCCATGACAAGCGGTCGGGCCTCAGGCCCGACCGCCGCAAATTCACATCGTCTTGTTCAGGCCCTAGAGCGCTACCTTCACCTTCTCGGCGACGTCGGCGGGCACCCATTCGGTCCAGGTGGCCTCTTCGGTCTTCAGGAAGTTGATGGCGGTGTCCTCGGCATCGGCCTTGTTGTCGTCGCCCCAGGCCAGGATGGCGTTGATCTGGCCGACATCCATGGCCACCTTGGAGAAGTAGTCGGCGACGACCGGCGCGTCTTGCGCGACCCAGGAGGCCGCACCGACAATCACCTCGGACGAGGGCCAGCCGGTCACGACCGGCGGCTCGGCGCAATCGCGATTGGTGTTGCACTGGTAGGCGGCGACATCGACCTCGGGCATGTCGAGCATGTAGGTCGGGTACTTGCCGAGAATGGCGGTGGGACCCCAGTAATAGAACAGGATCGGCTCCTCACGCGTGAAGGCGCGGGCGATTGAGGCGTCGAGATTGCCGCCCGAACCCGGCGAGAACAGGTTCCAGCCCTTGTCCTCCATGCCATAGGCCTCGAACAGCGCGGCATTGGCGATCTCGCAGGCCCAGCCCGGTGGGCAGGCATAAAGCCGACCCTCATCGGGGTTCTCCGGATCGGGGAACAGGTCGGGACGCGCGATCACGTCCTCGGGGCTTTCGAGCTCGGGATATTCATCCTTGGTGTATTGCGGGATGAACCAGGCCTCGACGGCGCCACCCTTGAAGGCATTGCCGAGGGCGCCGACGACGCCATCGGCCTCGCCTTTCTTCCACTGTTCCTGAATGGCGCTGGTCCAAAGCTCGGGCGCAATGGCTGGCGTGCCCTTGGAGAGCATCGAAGCCGAGGTCGGCACCGTGTCGCCGGTGACGATCTCGACGGTGCAGCCATAGCCGTCCTCAAGAATGCGGGCGTGAATATGGGCCAGGGCAGCCGCCGAGGCCCAGGTCATTTCAGCGATGTCGATTGTCTTGTCGGTTCCGCATTCAGTGGCACCGGCCGCGCCGGCCAGGCCAAGAACGATACCCAGCGCAGCGCCGGTCGCAACCGCACGAGGTGTGCGTTTTCCGAACATGAGCATGTCTCCGTTTTTGTGGTGAATGATGGGACTTTAGGCGGACAGTACTCACGAGTCAAATCTGCGACGTTCATGCTATTGTCATCGATGTATTTGCGCAGATTCAAAGTGAAAAATAAGTATAACAAATTTTCGCCGGACCAGGTGACTTAGCGATCCGACTGGATATTCTGATTTCATGTCTTGATAAGATTTTGGCAACGACCGAGCACCGCTACTAGGACTTTTACTTGCTGAAAACTCGAATGCCAAATAGTGCCAGTTCGGCGTGACCCGCCCAGGTGGCCAAAAGGTCGAATCACTGCGGACGGAATGGCTACCGGTCGATCCAGGCGTTCCAGATCTCGGCGCGGGTGTCGACAAAACGGCGGGCGGCGTCTTCCGGCGTGGCGGCCGTTTGGCTCATCCATGCCAGCAGCTCGTTCATTTCCGCGAGCGGCATGGTGGCGCGCTGGAAATAGGACACCAGCGCCGGCGACAGGGTGAACAGCTCGTCGGATATGGCGATGATCACCGGCTCGGCCGAAAAGGCGGAGGGTCGCGGGTCGGCGCAGTCCGTTTCGGCGAGGCAGGAGAGGGCCTGTTCGTCATAAGCGCCCATGTCGAGTTCGGCCAGGTCGAGCTGGGCCAGAACGCCATTGGGCTGCCAGTAATAGAACAGGATCGGCTCGTGGCGCGACACGGCTTCGGCGAGGCGCCGGTCGAGCTCCAGGCGGTTGCTCGGCTCCTCGATCTGGAAGCGGGCGGCAAGACCATGGGCGCGCACGAGGTTGCGGTTGATGACGGCGCAGGCCCAGTCTGGCGGGCAGGACAGGAAGGTGGCGCGGCTGCCACCATTTGCGAAGACCCGCCAATGGTCCATGAGATCGAGGACCGAGGCGAGGCCGGGATTGTCGGCAGCGACGTAGTCCGGCACAAACCAGGATTCGAAGGCGCCACCGGAAAAGCTCGGCGCCGCCTGGCGGATGCGTCCGGTTTCGAGCGCCGAGTTCCAGATCGGGGCGACGCGGCCGAGCCAGATTTCGGGCGCGACCAGCGGCCGGCCGGTGGTGGCCATCGACGAGGTGGTGGCGTTGAGATCGCCGGCGACGACCTCGACGGCGCAGCTGAACTCGGCGCGAAGAATATCGGCATGGACATAGGCGAGGATGGCGGCGGACGGCCATTGCATGCGGGCGATGGTGATCGGCTCGGTGCCGCAGACCGGCGGCTCCGCGCTCAGCGCGGTCTGGTCGTCGCCAGGCGAGGATGGGCTGTCGAGCACGATGATCGAGTCCTGCGCCGCGGCGGCGGCGGAAAGACCGGCAAGGAGCAGGGCTGCGGGCCATAACGGCGTCATTGTCGGTTTCCCCAGGACTCATTCGGCTGCCCGCAAGGCTTACCCGATCGGCGTGCCGGCGCAAAGGCGAGGCCGCTTGTCGCGCTGATGCAATCCCGGTGACTCCGGTGAACAAAATGTGCAAAACTACGTGTTGGCGTCCCGCCATGATGGCGGCGCGAAAAGATCGGGCACGGCGGGGCGGCGCATTCGAACCCGTCCGCGGGCCGACGTATGACGATTCAAGGGGAAACCATGCACAGAATGACAAAGTCTCTCGCTTCCACCGCGGCCGTCGCGGTTCTTCTCGCCGCTGCGCCGGCACTCGCCGCGGACGTCAAGCTCGGCTTTCTCGCCGACGTGACCGGCCCGATCGCCGGCTTTGCCCCCGGCATGGTGCAGGCCGGCAATATCGCGGTCGACGCCATCAATGCCCAGGGCGGCATCCTCGGCGGCCAGACGCTCGTTTCGGTGATGGCCGATACCGGCTGCTCGGGCGATCTCGGCGGCCCCGGCGCCGACCGTCTCGTCAACACCGAGAAGGTCACGGCCATTTTTGGCGCCTATTGCTCCGGCCCGACCATTGCCGCCGCCAACGGCGCCGCCATCGCCGGCAATGTGGTGATGATCTCTCCGTCGGCCACCGCGCCGGCCGTCAGCGAGCTCGCCGACAGCGACCTCGTTTTCCGTACCGTCGTCCCGGACTCGATGCAGGGCACCAAGGGCGCCGATCTGCTGCTGTCCAAGGGCATCGACACCGTTGCCGTCACCTATATCAATGGTGACTACGGCAAGGGCCTGGCCGATGCGTTCAAGGAGGCCTATGAGGCCAAGGGCGGCACGGTCTCTTCCTATGTTGCCCATGAAGACGGCAAGTCCGACTATCGTCCGGAGATCGGTCAGCTCGAGTCCGCGGGCGCCGATGCCCTGGTCATCTATGGCTACGAGAACGCCGGCGGCGGCGTCATCCTCGACCAGGCCATGGAATCGGGCTTCTTCACCACCTATGTCGGCGGCGACGGCATGGCCGGCGACGCCCTCGTCAAGAACCACAAGGACATCGACGGCATGATCCTGACCAAGGCCGCTCCGGCCGCCGGTCCGGCTTTCGACGCCTATTCGGCGATCGTCAACGCCGCCGGGCTCGCCCCGGACGCGACCTATGCCTCGACCTCGTTCGATGCCGTTTTCCTTTTGGCGCTGGCCATCGAGAAGGCCGGCTCGGCCGAGCGCACCGGCGTTTCCGCGGCGCTGCGTGAAGTGGCGAACGAACCCGGCGAGACCATTCTCCCCGGCGAATGGGCCAAGGCTGTCGAGCTGATCAAGGCCGGCACCGACATCAACTACCAGGGCGCCTCGGGCGTCATCGAATTCGACGATCTCGGCGATGTGCCCGGCGCCATCGAGTGGTTCGAGATCCAGGGCGGCGCGCAGGTCAGCCAGGGGCTGATCGAGTAGGTTCCGACCTCATGCGAATGGCAAAAGGCCCGGAGCGATCCGGGCCTTTTTTCATCGGGAGGAACGTTCGATCAGTTGGCGACGCAGTGGTGGGCGCGCATGGACCAGCGGAAACCCGGCTGGCAGACCTGCCCGTTGGGCTGGTGGGGCGGGTTGTTGTCCTGGGCGATTCCGCCGGCGATGACGGCGGCGCTGAGGCCGAGAATAGCGAGGAAGGCAAGACCGGCTGCGGCGTCGGCGTCGCTTGCGGAAGTGTCCGGCTGGGGTGGCGGGTAGTTTTGCTGGGGCGGATAATTGCGCCGGGGCGGATAGTTCGGATAGACCGGCTCGGGCGGGTAGTCGTCAACCACGGGCGGCAAGTCGCCGGCCGACACCTGCGTCAGGTATCTGGCCGAGACCCAGCCGTCTGGACCGTTGCGATAGACCATGCACCAGCCGTTCGCCTGGCACTCGGCGACATCGACCACTTCGCCCCGATAAAGCGTGTCGAGAACGGCGAACTGCTTTCCCGGGCCCGTCCGGATGTTGAGTTCGGTTATCGGCGTCGCCTCGACGGCGAAAGCCTCGGTGGTCATGGCGATCGCAAGGGTCGACATGAGCCCGATCCTGGCAAGCTTGGCGAATTTCATTTGAACGATTCCTCACTGGCTTGCTGTCCATTCCGGACAGGGCGGGGCGTCCGTCGGGCCCCTCGTCGCCATGAAGAAAAGCACATTCAAGCTGAACGGAAGCTGACTTTTCGGTTCACGCTCGACAAGGGGCGGCCAGGCCGACGGGTCGCTTCTTCGGCGGTCGAGGTCAGGCCCCCGCCTTCTTGTGCCCCAGCTCGGGATGATGCTTGTGGACGATTTCGGGGATGAGGCCCTGCGGCGCGTAGCGCAAGGCGATCGAAATCACCAGCCCGAGCACGAAAACGCGCATCTGCAGCGAGCGCGAATCGATTTCCGGAATGGCACCCCAGCCGATCGCTTCGGTCCAGCGGGAGAGATTGAGGAAAAGAAACTGCGCCAGGGGATCGGAAAGAATCCAGATGAAGTAGATGAGGACGGCGCCGAGCACCGCGCCCCAGTTGTTGCCGGCGCCACCGACGATCACCATCACCCAGACAAGAAAAGTGTGGTTGATCGGCTGGTAGCCGGAGGGATCGAGGATCTGGGAGAAGGTGACCAGCATGGCGCCGCCGATGCCCATCAGGATCGAGCCGAGCACGAACAATTCGAGCTGACGGACCCGCACGTTCTTGCCCATGGCTTCGGCGGCGACATGATTGTCGCGGATGGCGCGCATCATCCGGCCCCACGGACCGCCATAGGCGCGATTGACGAGCACGAAGGCGGCAACGAAAACCACCGCCAGCAAGAGGATGAAACCGAGCCGGGCATAGACGAAGGAATCATCGATCGAAACGCCGACCGCCTGCAGGTTCTGGGGTTGGGGTACCGGCCATGGCACCGGCGACACTGCCAGCGTGCCGCGGGTCAGCCAGTCCATGTTCTTGACGAACGATCTGAGGATTTCGGAAATGCCGATGGTGGCGATGGCAAGGTAGTCGGACCTGAGGCCGAGCGTAATTTTGCCGATGATGCGGGCGATGAAGGCGACGACGACGCCGGCCATGGCCCAGCCGATCACCGGATAGAGCCCAAGCCCGCCGATCCAGCCGCTCGTCGATTCGATATAGGCCGCCGCCGGATCGATCTGGCTGCGGTAGACGAGGTAGGCGACGAACCAGGCAATACCGATGGCAATGCCGCGCGCCTTGCCCTTTATCCCGAAGCGATCGAGACGGCGGGCGCCGAGAACTAGGAGGGCGCCGGCGACAAAGGCGAGCAGCGCCCGCCCGAGCAGCATCGGCCCGTCAGAGGCCCAGAAGTCGGGGTTGATCGGGAACGAGAAGAAGACATTCGTTGCCCCGCCCACCATCAAAAAACCCATGATGGCGAAATTGAACAGGCCGCCATAGCCGAACTGGATGTTGAGCCCCAGCGCGATCAGAGAATAGGCGAGCGTGTGGGCGATCAGCAGCGAGACATTGGCCGGCCCCTGCCAGACCCCGACAAGGGTGACGAAGACGATAAGCGCGGCGAAGGCATAAAGCGTGCGGCGATCGGGGATCATGTCGAAAGCCCGCGGAAAATGCCCGTCGGGCGCCAGAGGAGCGTGATGACGAGAATGACGAAGGCGACGGTCAGCTTGTATTCGGTGGGCACCAGGGCGAGATTGGCCGGCAGTTCCATGCCAAACGGCAGATAGGGCGCGAACGGCCGGAGCACCGCCGTCCAGTTGAAGACCGCCAGCGCCTCGGTGACGCCGATCAATAGGCCGCCGGCGATGGCGCCATAGGCATTGCCGAGGCCACCGACGATGGCGGCCGCGAAGATCGGCAGCACGATGTTGAAGGCAAGGTCCGGTCTCAGATTGACGTCGAGCGCCAGCATGGTGCCGGCAAGACAGGCGAGCGAACCGGCGATGAGCCAGGTGACGGTGACCACCTGCTGGGTATTGATGCCCGAGACCTGAGCGAGGTCGAGATTGTCCGAGGTCGCCCGCATCGCCTTGCCCATGCGGGTGCGGGTCAGAAAGAAATGCAGGCCGGTGATGCAGGCGAGGGTGACGAAAAACATGAGGATCTGCGGCTGGGACAGGACCAGCGGCCGCGTGCCGCCCAGCCAGCCAAAATCCATCCGGAAGATGATTTTGTCTTCGATGTCGAGATACATGTTGCGCGTGCCCGAACCGAAGACCAGCCGGATGAGGCCCTGGATCATCAGCGTCACCCCGATCGAGGCGATCAGCAGCGTCACCGGCTTGGCGCCGCGCGCCCTGAGCGGCGCGTAGAAACCACGGTCGATGAGCAGGGCAAGGACGGCGGTGATGACAACGGCGAGGGGCAGCACCACAAACGCCAGCGGCACCGGCGCGGTGATGCCCATGGCCCCGACCAGTGCCGCCAAAAGAAAGGCGACGAAGGCGCCCATGGTCATCATGTCGCCATGGGCGAAATGGGCAAACCTCAGGATGCCGAAGATCAGCGTCACGCCGATGGCGCCGAGCGCATAGATCGACCCGAGCACCGCGCCCGAGATCACCACCTTGTTGACAAGAAAGATGATCTCGTCCATCAGCCGTGCCCTCCGAGAAAGCTTGCGGCCACGTCCGGATCGGCGAGCAATTCCTTTCCCGTTCCCGTGAACAGGTTCTTGCCGCCGGCAAGGACGAAGCCCCTGGACGCGAAGCCGAGGGCGCGCCTGGCGTTCTGTTCGACCATCAATATGCCGACGCCGGCGGCGTTGACCTTGAGAATCTGGTCGAAGATCTCGCCGACATAGCGCGGGGAAAGGCCGGCCGAGGGCTCGTCGAGCATCAGGAGCTTGGGTTCGCTCATCAGCGCCCGCCCCATCGCCACCATCTGGCGCTGGCCGCCCGAAAGCTCGCCGGCGACCTGGTGGCGTTTTTCCTTCAGGGGCGGAAACATCTCATAGACCGAATCGAGCGTGTCCCTGATGTCGTCGCGCCGGATGAAGGCGCCCATTTCGAGGTTCTCCTCGACGGTCAGCGAGGTGAAGACGTTCTTTTCCTGCGGCACGAAGGAAAGGCCCATCGGCACGAGCCGGTCGGGCAGGGAATTGGCGATCGGCCTGTCCTCGAACAGCACCTCGCCGGAAGCGACCTTGACCAGGCCGAAAATGGCCTTGAGCGCCGTCGATTTGCCGGCGCCGTTCGGGCCGACGATGACGCCGATATCGGTGTTGTCGATGGCAATGTCGACGCCGTTGAGAACCGGGGCGCCGCCATAGCCGCCGACCACCTGTTTCATTTCGATCATGGCCATGAGGCTTATGCGACCTCCAGCGATGCGCCGAAATAGGCTTCGATGATCTGCGGATTCTTGCGCAGTTCCGCCATCGGCCCTTCGGCGATCTTTTCGCCCGAGGCCATGACGATCACCGGATCGCACAGCCGCCCGATCAGGTCCATGTCGTGCTCGATGACGAAGAAGGTGTAGCCGAGTTCGCGGTTCATGCGCTCGATATTGGTGGCGAGATCCTTGAGCAGCGTCTTGTTGACGCCGGCGGCGACCTCGTCGAGCAGCACCGCCTTGGCTTCGGTCATCATGGTGCGGCCGAGTTCGAGAAGCTTTTTCTGCCCGCCCGACAGGTTGCCGGCCAGTTCGTTGCGGACGTGGCCGAGCTTCAGAAAGTCGATCACGTCCTCGGCCTTGTGGCGAACGGCGAGATCGGCGCGGCGGACGCGGTTGGGGTCGAGCCAATTGGTGACGAGCGATTCACCGGGCTGGTCGGGCGGCACCGCCATCAGGTTCTCGAGCGCCGTCATCTGCGAAAATTCATGGGCGATCTGGAAGGTGCGCAACAATCCGCGCTTGAACAATTCGTGCGGCTTGAGGCCCGTCACATCCTCGCCGTCGAAGATCACCTGCCCCGAATTGGGGGCATGGGCGCCGGCGACGACGTTGAACAGCGTGGTCTTGCCGGCGCCGTTGGGACCGATCAGGCCGGTGATGGAGCCGCGGCGCACCGCCAGCGAACAGTCGGCAACGGCGTAAAGCCCGCCGAAATGCTTGGTGATGTGTCTTGCCTCGATCAGCGTGTCGCCTGCCACGTGCCCAGTCCCGGTCGTCTTGTTTTGCTGGTCGCGGCAGACGATCACTCGCCCGGCACGCTCCGGCTTTTAGGGTTCGTCGCACGATCAAATGCGGAAGGGCGCCCCATGCCCCTACCGATCATGCTCACGCGGCGACAGCCCCGGCAATCTGGAACAGCCCCGCCTCCGGGTCAATCGCCGCGTTTCGACGCGGACGGGGCTCGGGCGGCGATTTCGACCAGACGGTCAAGACTTCACCGCGACGCCAATAGTCGCAATAGGCCCGTTTCGCAAGGGTTTTAGCCGGTTCCGTGCGCTTATGACCGTGGTTGCGCGGTCGCTGGGAAGCCGTGCACGGGCGCGGCCACCGGCAATTTGTCGCCCCAAAGGGACAGGAATAAGTCGCGGCCGGAGGAGGCGGCTACGGGGCGGCCCTCAGATGTGCTTGAGCACCGCCGTGGCGGTGGCGCGATTGCAGGCGAAGGGCACGTTGTAAAGGATGGCAAGCCGGGTCAGCGCCTTGACGTCGACATCGTGAGGCAGGGCGGAAAGCGGATCGATGAAAAAGATCAGCACGTCGAGCCTTTGCTCGGCGATCATGGCGCCCAGTTGCGCGTCGCCGCCCAGAGGTCCGCTCTTGAGCAGGTTGATCTCGAGCCCGGTCGCCTTTTCGATGACGCCGCCGGTGGTGCCGGTGGCGCAAAGAATGTGCTGGCCGAGCGCCTGCCTGTGGTGCGCGGCCCAGTCGGCGAGATCGGGCTTCTTCTGGTCGTGGGCGACAAGGCCGATGGTCTTTTTCATGAGCGTAGCATGTCCGGCAAGGGCCCGGCCGCCCGGCGCGAGCCGTCGGCGGCGGGGCGTCAGGTTTCGAAATAGCGGGCGTGGAACACCTGGTAGGCGGCGCCGATGGCCGGCGCCGACGGACCGCCCTGTCCCAGATGCACGATGGGCGTGGCGAAGATCTCGATGGGCAGGGCGTTGATGCGCGCCTGGATGGCGTTGACGACGCGGGCCAGCAGGGGTCGAGGCAAAATCCCGTCCATAACGATGACAGAAACGCCGACAATGGCCGAGGTGTTGGCGCAGGCCAAAGCCAGATCGCCCGCCGCCTGGTCGAGCCAGTCGGCAATGTCCTTTTCGGCCGCCTGCCAGTCGAGCCTGGTGAAATCCTGCTGCGGCCCCGCGTGTCCACGCGAAGCCAGGAATCGCGCCAGCGCCCAAAGCGATGCGGTCATGTGCAACACGCCGATACTGCCGTCCGTCTCGCGCGTCATGGCGGCGCCGATGCGGGCGGCGTTCATGCCTTTGTCGCCGAGCACCCGCCCGTCGACATAAAGGGCGCTGCCGATGAAGGTCGACAAATAGACATAGGCGCAGTCGCGGTCGCGCGGGACGCGGCCGAACACGGCTTCCGCCCACAATGCCGAAGCGCCGTCATTGGAGAAGGTGACGGGAAGCCCGGTACGCCGCTCGATTTCGGCCGTCAGGTCGATTTCGGCAAGGCGCCGGCTTTCCTCGTCCGAGGCGCCGAGGACGAAGGCGCGCTCGGCAAGGCCGGCCGGACCGGTCTGGGCGATGCCGAGTATGCGGACATCGCGTCGCGCCACCTCGGCGCGCAGGTGCTCGATGCCGTCGATCGTGTCGGCGACCAACCGGTCGGGATGGGGGTAGGGATAGGTGATGCGCGCGCCCGGCGTGACGCCGCCGGCGAAATCGAGCAGGACGAAATCGGCATGCCGCCAGCCGATCTCGATGCCGATGACATAGCCGGCATCCGGGTTGAGGCGGAACGGCACGGCCGGTTGGCCGCGCTTGCCGCGCAGGGCCTCGCGGCGAAGGATCAGCCCTTCGGTTTCGAGCTTGCGCAGCAGCACCGAAACGGTCTGCGGCGCCAGACCGGTCCGCTTTGCGATCACCGAACCGGGAAGGTCGGGCGTGTGCAACAGCAGGGCGAGGATGGTGTTTTCGTTGCTCCGTCGCATGGCGGCGTGCTGGCTGCCGGCGCCGCGGATCGGACGATGCGGGGATTTTGCTTGCAGCCGCATTGATGTTGTGCCCCGAGACGGTGGAAACGGCCGTCCTTGTCCGACCAGGCCCTGGCACGTTCTGACGCAATCAAAACGCATGGCACAAGTGCCCGAGTGGTCGCATGTGCAAAACGGACATCGATCATCCGCTTTGACGGACATGATCTAGCAAACCGGTGGCGGGACCGACAGCCTCTCCGCGACGATCGGCAACGATTTTTGCTAAAAACGGCTCAGACGCAATAGGCGGAATGCAAGGCGCGCAGAACCTGCTCGACCTCGCCCGAGGCGAGCCGATAGTAAACGAGGTTGCCGTCGCGGCGCGGCGATACGAGCTTGAGGTCCCTGAGCTTGGCCAGGTGCTGCGACAGCGTCGGCTGGGCGATATCGAGCTTTTCGGCGAGGGCGTTGACGCTCATCTCCTCGCTCAAAAGGTAGCACAGGATCATCAGCCGCTTGCGATGCGCCATGGCTGCCAGCAGTTCGGCGGCGTCTCCGGCGCGGTCGGCAAGGTCGAGAACCTCCATGATCATGCCCTTTTCACATACGCATATCTGAATATAACAGATTTCCTGTTGTCTTGCGAGTGTTGCGTAGGCCGGCATTGTCGCACCATATTCCGGCCCGGAACTGTGCTTTTGGTGCCCCCATATGAACAACGCGCCGAACAGCATGTTGCGGCGCGTCGCTACGGCTCGGCTGGCGCCAAAACCTCAATGGGCGATGCTGCCCGGCTCGAGTGTTGCCGCCTCGATCAAGAGGTTCTCGAGACTGATGACGACCAGTTCGGCGCCCCACTTGTCGCGATCGGTCTCGGCGGCGACCATGGCGTCGCGGGCTTCCTGGATGGCGGTCTCGATGCGTGGGCGGTCGAATTCGCGAATGGGCTGGGCTTCCTCGGCGAGGATGACGAGCCCTTCCGGACTGACTTCGGCAAAGCCGCCGCGCACATAGTAGATGTCGGGCCTGTCGTCGGTCACCACGGTGATGAAGCCGGGCTTGAGCATCGACATCATCGGGGCGTGTTCGCCCATGACGGTGAAATAGCCCTCGGTACCGGGCACGGACACCGAGTCCGCCTCGGCCGAAAGAAGCTGCCGCTCGGGGGCGACGATGTCGATCTTGATGTCAGCCATGTCGATCCAGTGAATAGTGAAAGGTGAATGGTGAATGGGACGCAGCACGTCGCGTGGTCGTGTCCGTTCACCAATACCTATCGTCTATTCGCTTCTCCCTATTTCACAATTCACCACTTCACCATTCACCCGCCTACGCCGCTTCCGCCGCGAGCCGCTGCGCCTTGGCGACGGCATCGTCGATGGTGCCGACCATGTAGAAGGCCGATTCGGGCAGGTGGTCGTACTCGCCGGCGCACAGGCCCTTGAAGCCGCGGATGGTATCCTCCAGCTCGACAAAGATGCCCGGCGAACCGGTGAAGACTTCGGCGACGTGGAAAGGCTGGCTCATGAAGCGCTCGATCTTGCGGGCGCGGGCCACGACCAGCTTGTCGTCCTCGGACAGCTCGTCCATGCCCAGAATGGCGATGATGTCCTGCAGCGACTTGTAGCGCTGCAGGATTTCCTGCACCTCGCGGGCAATGGCGTAATGCTCTTCGCCGACCACGGTAGGGTCGAGCATGCGCGAGGAGGAATCGAGCGGGTCGACCGCCGGATAGATACCCTTTTCGGAAATGGCGCGGCTCAGAACCGTGGTCGCATCGAGATGGGCGAACGAGGTCGCCGGCGCCGGGTCGGTCAGGTCGTCGGCCGGCACGTAGATGGCCTGCACCGAGGTGATCGAGCCTTTGTTGGTGGTGGTGATGCGCTCCTGCATGGTGCCCATGTCGGTGGCGAGCGTCGGCTGGTAGCCGACGGCCGACGGGATACGGCCCAAAAGCGCCGACATTTCCGAGCCGGCCTGGGTGAACCGGAAGATGTTGTCGATGAAGAACAACACGTCCTGGCCCTGGTCGCGGAAATGCTCGGCCACGGTCAGGCCGGTCAGGGCGACGCGGGCGCGGGCGCCGGGCGGCTCGTTCATCTGGCCAAAGACCAGCGAACACTTGGAGCCTTCGGTCGAGCCATTATTGGCCTTGGGATCCTTGTTGACGCCGGATTCGATCATTTCGTGATAAAGGTCGTTGCCCTCGCGGGTGCGCTCGCCGACGCC
>JAHJQZ010000056.1 GCA_018818925.1 Alphaproteobacteria bacterium | reverse complement strand
TCATGCATCGGCGCGCACTCGACGAACTCAAATCACCACCAAATCCGCCCCCCAAGGACCCAAGGCAAATGACGCTGCAACTGGTCCCGGGCTAAACCGGACAGCAGTGGGTCAAGCCCCGGGATGACGGCGGAGGGGATGCAATTTTAGTGCATTTAGTAAACTATAACCGCAAATACCCGTAATCCCACCAGAGTTACTCCTCAAAGCGTTCGGAGTTCAATCCTTTTATGGGTTCAAGTTCCAAATTTTTTACTCGCTCGGAAAACGCTTGCCGAAACAACCGCATTCTCTTGAGCATCCAGCCATGAAATCGCTCGTATTGATCAGTATTGGCAATATCTGAGCTGGTATCAAATATCGCAATTCGCGAACCACGTTTTCCACTCAGTTCTTGCCACTCAACAGGTTCTCCAAAAACTGCTTCGATTTCCATCTGACTTTCTTTCAGTCTTCGGATCGCAACCTTTTCTGGATCGTTGTTGATAAATATCTCAACGCTAATTGTAGGTTTGCGAGTCCAGATTACGCAGTTGATCGAGAATCCTGCACGACCGATCGGAAAGCTGTGCCATGAGTCATGATTCTGTCGCCGGATGCGAAACGTCGAGTCGTTCTTGTCGAGATAGTCTGCAAACGAAGCCCAGTAAGCCAAACGAAGTTGATGGCTGCGTCTGCTGTCAACATCCACGGAATCGCGAATCACGCCGCCAATCGACTTGGTCCAGTTGTTAGGCTGAGCAACAACGCGGAAGTTTGGCGCTGGGTTGCTATCATCAATTTGTAGTGCTTCCACTTCTACCGCGAAGAAGTCGAAGCCTTGAGTAGTGTTCGAGTTTAGCCAGTCCACGGCAGCCCGATGAGATTCTTTTATATGCTCCGACACCCAGACAACGGTTGCCTCTTCGCCTTGACTTGCGACATAGCTGATAAGCTGCCCAAGATGCTTATGATCAGAAGCACCAAACTGGTTCTCAATTAGAACTGGACTGCCAGTCTCGTCTTGAGCCAAGATATCAAGGCGAAACTCTCCAGCCGAGACTTCAGTATCGACCAGCTCCAGATCGCCAATTTGTAGCGCTTCTCCAAGCAGTGGAAGGTTCTCCGCCAGCCAAGGAGTAAAAAACTGTGGTTCGTTCTCCCAGACTTGTTGGGCACTCAGCCTTTTCAGTCGTCCTAGTTCCATAGTTAGCCCCCCCTAATGCGCCGCTTCCCAGTTCGCTGCCGCCTTGGCGTCGACCTGTAGCGGCACACTGAGCAGCACCGCCGGCTCCGCCGCGTGGGCCATGACGTCCTTGATCGCCGGGATCGCCTTTTCCGCGTGCCCCGCTGGCACCTCGAAGATCAGTTCGTCGTGGACCTGCAACAGCATGTCGGCGTCGACCTTGCGGCGGGTGAGTTCGGCTTCCATTTTGATCATCGCCCGCCGGATGATGTCGGCGGCGCTGCCCTGGATGGGTGCGTTGATCGAGGCGCGCTCGACAAAGCTCCGTTCGGCCGGGTTTTTCGAATTGGCGTTGGGGAAAAGGATTTTCCGTCCGAAGATCGTTTCGACAAACCCTTGCGCCTTCACCGTCTGGCGCTGGTGTTCCATATAGTCCTTGATGCCGGGGAATTTCTTGAAATAGGCCTCGATATAGTCGCCCGCCTCGGAACGGGGGATGCCGAGCTGGTTGGCGAGACCGAAGGCGGAAATGCCGTAGATGATGCCGAAATTGATCGCCTTGGCTCTACGGCGCACGTCCGAGGGCATGCCGGCGACCGGCACGTTGAACATTTCCGAAGCCGTCATGGCGTGGATGTCGAGGCCGTCGGCGAAGGCCTGTTTCAGAGCGCCGATATCGGCGATATGGGCGAGGATTCTGAGTTCGATCTGCGAATAGTCGGCCGAGATCAGCTCCATGCCCGGCGCGGCGACGAAGGCGGTGCGGATCTTGCGGCCGTCCTCGGTGCGGACCGGGATGTTCTGCAGGTTCGGGTCGGACGAGCTTAGCCGCCCGGTCAAAACCGCCGCCTGATGGTAGGAGGTGTGGACCCGCCCGGTACGTGGGTTGATATAGGTCGGCAGGGCGTCCGAATAGGTCGATTTCAATTTGGTGACGCCGCGCCAGTCGAGGATGGTCTGGGCGAGCGGCAGGCCCTTCAAGGCCAGGTCGTCGAGAACGTTGGCGCCGGTCGCCCACTGGCCCGACTTGGTCTTGCTGCCGCCTTCAAGGCCGAGCTTGCCGAAAAGGATATCGCCCAGTTGCTTGGGCGAGCCGAGATTGAAGCTCTCGCCGGCGAGGCGATGCGCCTCTTCTTCGAGGGCGGCGGCGCGCTGGGCGAAATCGCCGGAAAGCCTGGCGAGAATCTGGCGGTCGACCGAGATGCCGCGCGCCTCCATGCGCGCAAGCACCGGGGCGAGCGGGCGTTCGAGCGTCTCGTAGAGATTGGTGGCGCGCTCGGCGACGAGGCGCGGCTTCAGGACATGCCAGAGCCTGAGCGTGATGTCGGCGTCCTCGGCGGCGTATTTCGTCGCCTCGGCCACGTCGATCTCGTCGAAGCGCTTCTGGCCCTTGCCGGAACCGGCGACGTCCTTGAAGGAAATGGGGGTATGGCCGAGCCATTGCTTGGAGAGCTCGTCCATGCCGTTGCCGCGGGCGCCGTCAAGGGCATAGGCCATGAGCATCGTGTCGTCGATCGGGGATATATCGACGCCGTAGCGGGAAAGAATCCCCATGTCGTATTTGGCGTTCTGCAGGATCTTGAGGATCGAGCGGGCCTCGAGCACCTGCTTGAGGACGGCGATCACCTCGGCGATGGGCAATTGCCCCTCGACCGGGCCGCCAGTGCCGAGCAGGTCCTCGGCGCCCTTGGTGTGGCCGAGCGGAATGTAGCAGCCATTGCCCGGCTCGGTCGCAAGGCAGATGCCGACGAGGTCGGCCTGCTGGTTGTCGAGCCCGGTCGTTTCGGTGTCGACGGCGACATGGCCAATATCGATGATCCGGTCAAGCCAGCGGGCGAGCGCCCCCATGTCGCGGACGGTCTCGTAATCGTCGTGATTGACCGGGATGGCGCGGATGCGGGCGGCCTGCCGTTCGGCGAAGGCTTCCGGACCGTCGCCGCTGGCGCCGGCGACGCCGTGGCCGGCGACCGGTTCGGCGCTCGCCGCGGCGGTGGCATCCGGTTCGGCGCCTTTGGCCCTGAGGTCCGGGTCCGCCTCCCAGGCGTCCGGATCGGCGTCGATCAACCCGCCGATGCGGCGGGCGAAGGAATTGAACTCGAGCGCCTTCAAGAAGGGAAAGAGCTTTGCCGGCTCGAAGGGCTGGCGGGCGAAATCCTCGATCGGCTCGACGATCGGCACGTCGCGCTTCAAAGTCACGAGACGGTGCGAGACGCGGGCGAGTTCGGCGTTCTCGATCAGGCTTTCGCGGCGCTTTTGCTGCTTGATCTCGCCGGCGCGGCTCAGAAGCGTTTCGAGATCGCCATATTCGACAATGAGCTGGGCGGCGGTCTTGATGCCGATGCCGGGCACGCCGGGGACGTTGTCGACCGCGTCGCCGCACAGCGACTGCACCTCGACGACCTTGTCGGGAGAAACGCCAAATTTCTCCGCGACTTCGGCGGGGCCGATCCAGCGGTTCTTGAGACTGTCGAACAGGCGCACATGCTCGTCCTCGACGAGCTGCATCAGGTCCTTGTCGGTCGAAACGATGGTGACCTTGCCGCCCTTTGCCCGGGCGAGGGTTGTGTAGGTGGCGATGAGGTCGTCGGCCTCAAAGCCTTCCTGCTCGATGGCGGGAATGGAAAAGGCGCGCGCCGCCAGCCGCGTCAGCGGGAATTGCGGCACGAGGTCTTCGGGCGCCGGCGGGCGATGCGCTTTGTATTGCGGATAGAAGGTGTTGCGGAAGCTCTTGCCCGAATAATCGAAGATCACCGCCAGATGGGTCGGCGCGTTGTCGCCCTTCATGTCCTCGGTCAGTTTGAACAGCATCGAGCAGAAGCCGGAAACCGCCCCGACCGGCAGCCCGTCCGACTTGCGCGTCAGCGGCGGCAGGGCGTGGTAGGCGCGGAAAATGAAGGTCGATCCGTCGATGAGGATGAGATGCATGAGGCCCCCGCGCGCTGAACGAGGCGGCACTCTAGAGCATCAAGCGCGAATGTGGGAACCGGTTTTGCGGCGGGCGGAGGCGCCCGTACAAGCAGCGAGACCGCCGGTTCGGGGCTTGGCGGGACCGGATTTCCGGTGGTCGAAATCCGGCACTTGGTGCCCGTAGGGAAGACGTCGGCGCCAGATGCTTTGTTGCCCAACACCCCTGGCGTAGGGAGCGGCGACTTCTGGACCTTTCCTGTCCGACCGCTTTCGGTGGGTTCTGGGCCGTTAGCTGACTGGCGATTTTCAGAATCACGTTGTGGAGAACTAAAAAGCGAGTTTTAGCAGAGAGCGGAAGCTCTTGCGCCCGTGTAAAGTATTCGGAAATACATCACTTTTGCCAATTCCCTGATAAAGTGTCGCATGCGCAAGTAAATGTGCGTTAATTTATCAAATATAGTTCCTTTTCTCATGCATTCGCTGCGCCAGAAGGCGAGCGATAATTCATGGGGCGACTGACATGCGAAATTGGTTCAACAATCTCAAAATCGGCACCAAGATCTGGTCGGGAAGCGGACTGATCCTGGCATTCCTGGCCATTGTCGCGGCAATCGCCTATTCCGGGTTATCAACCGTCGGCCGCGAATTCGACGAGTATCGTCACATTGCCCGGCAGACCAATGAGCTTGGTCGCATCCAGGCGAATATCGTGTCGACGCGTGTGGCTGAGAAAAGGTTCTTGCTGACTGGGGATACCACTATACTGGACACCGTCACCCAACGGATCGATGCGACCGGCAAGTTGATCGAGGATGCTCTTCCCCTGTTCACCGAGGACAGCGAGCATGAAGCCGTGGTGGAGGTCCAAAGTCTTTTGGCGTCCTATCGTGCTACGTTTAATCAGGCCAAAGATTTATTCATGCAGAGCACGGAACGCAGGGCCGCGCTTATTGCCGTTGGCCCTGAGGCCGAAGCCGCCCTGGCCAAGCTCTCGGATGCGGACTTTGCAGACAACAACGTGGCCGAAGGTCAGGCTGGCGCTGCCGCCTTGCGCGACTTGCTTAAGGTCCGACTTCTGGCCAGCCATTTCCTGACCACCTCTGTGGTGGAGGATGCCAATGCAGCGCTCGCGGCCTTCGAGAGTCTTGAAACCACTGTGACCAAGCTGGCGGCTCTGCAGACCGACGCGCTCGGCAAGAGCGAAGCCGGGAAAGTCCAGGCGGCCATTGACACCTACGGCGCGGCGCTCAAGGACATGCTCGACGTCACCATGCGGACCGATGACCTCGTTATCAACACGCTCGACCCGATCGGCAGGGAGATTGCAAACGAGTCGGAAAAACTCAAGCTCGACAAGAAGGTGTTTCAGGACGAACTCGGTCCACGCGTTGTCGCTGACATCGCCAGCACTATTCTTTTCGCGTTGATCATATCGGGCATCGCCCTGGTTCTGGGTACGCTTGCCGCCATCGTCGTGGCCAGCCTGATAACGAAGCCAATTTCTCGCATGACCACGGTCATGGGCGAGATGGCCAAGGGAGAATACAACGTCGACGTGCCAGCAAAGGGTCAGAAGGACGAGATCGGCAGCATGGCTGCAGCGGTTGAAGTTTTCCGCACCAATGGCCTTGCCATGCTTCAGATCGACGCCGAGAAAGCTCAGTCTCTCGAGAAGGAGCGTGTCGAACAGGCTGCCCGCGCCAGTCTTCAGCAGGAACTTGGAAAGGTCGTTTCCGCCGCCGTTGCCGGCGACTTCTCGAAGCGAATTGAACGGCACTTCGATCAGCACGACCTGCAGGGGCTCGCCTCCGCGGTCAACGATATGGTTGAAACCGTCGATCGCGGCGTCAGCGAAACCGGCTCGGTTCTGTCTGCACTCGCCGATGCCGACCTGACCCAGCGCATGACCGGAGACTATCAGGGCGCCTTCGACAAGCTGAAAGCGGATACCAATTCCGTGGCCGAAAAGCTGACCGACATCGTCGGGCAACTGAAACAGACCTCGCGCGGCTTGCGCAATGCCACCGGCGAAATCCTCGCCGGAGCCAACGATCTCAGCGAACGCACGACCAAGCAGGCAGCAACGGTTGAAGAGACCAGTGCCGCCATGGAGCAACTGTCTCACACGGTCATGGACAACGCCAAGCGGGCCGAGGAAGCCTCGGTCAAGACCAAGAGCATGTCCCAGAGTGCCGAAGAAGGCGGAGAGGTGATGCGCAAGGCCACCGGAGCCATGGAGCAGATCACCAGTTCCAGCTCCAAGATATCCAACATCATCGGCATGATCGACGACATCGCCTTCCAGACCAATCTTCTCGCTCTGAACGCTTCGGTGGAAGCGGCGCGGGCCGGCGAGGCGGGCAAGGGGTTTGCCGTTGTCGCGGTGGAAGTGCGCCGGCTCGCTCAATCGGCGGCCGAAGCCTCATCTGAGGTCAAGGCGCTTATTGAACAAAGCGCGGAGGAAGTCTCCGGCGGTTCCAAGCTGGTCGCGTCTGCCGCTGAGAAGCTGTCGACCATCCTCAGTGCCGTCAAGGAGAACAATGCCCTGATGGAGGGCATTGCCCGAGAAAGCCGTGAGCAGGCAGCAGCGATCGATGAGGTCAATGTCGCCGTCCGGCAGATGGACGAAATGACCCAGCACAACGCCGCGCTGGTCGAACAGACCAACGCCGCTATCGAACAGACGGAAGCCCAGGCCGCTGATCTTGATCGGATCGTCGATATCTTCCAGGTGTCCGATGGCTCGCACAGGCAGACCGCGCCGACAGCGCCGAGGCAGGCCCCTGCCGCCAGGCCCGGCGTCCTCAAGAAGATCGCGTCCGGTGCCAAGGCCCTCCTGTCGCACGGCAATGCCGCCGTCGACAAGGACTGGAGCGAATTCTGATGGGCACAACCGCACTTGCCTTGGACGAGTATGAAGTTGCGGCACCGGGAGCCGACGCCTCCCTCAAGCGGGCGAGCCAGTTCGTCACCTGCAATGTCGGTGACAATGCCTATGGCGTCGACATCATTGCCGTGAGGGAAATCCGGAGCTGGACGCCAACGACGATGCTTCCGGACCAGGACAGAGGTGCGCGTGGCGTTCTCGACATTCGCGGCGATATTGTCGAGGTGTTCGACCTCTCGACTGTGCTTGGCTCCGGAGCTCATGACAAACAGGCCAATCAGGTGGTTCTTGTCGTTGCCATAGGCGGTCGCGATGTTGGCCTCGCGGTCGACAGCGTTTCGGATATCGTTGATGCCGACCCGGGTGACTTCGCCGAGCCACCCAAGACCTGCAACAAGGTGGCAGCGATTGTGCGTCAGAAGGATCGATTGATCTCGATTCTCAACCTCGATGTCCTGTTCCGTTGACTGGGCATTCTCACAGCACAACTTGCGAAGGGCGCCTCCGGCGCCCTTTTTTTGTCGCCTGCGCCTCTGGTTGGCCAGCTCAGGACCGGGTGCGCCAACCCGCGCTTCGTCCGAAGACCTGCCCAGATGAAGATCATGTTGGCAGGGCACTTTCGTTGGACAAGGCGCAGTATCGATGCATCAGCGACATCGAACATTGCCGCAGGCAATGACCGGTTTCGGGAAGCAGACAAGCTCGCCTCTGCGACCGGCATTCAGGCGCCAAGCCGCCGATCCTGCTTTGACCGGAGAGGTCCGCCTCCTTCCCATCCCGGTCGCTCGGCCACCGATCGGGACGCGCAGCAAGTGTCGGTTGTTGACCGCTAGATGCCGAAATTGAGGTTCTGGGAGAAAATCTTGATCAGCGCCGGCGAGATGATGACGATGAAAAGCACCGGCAGGAAGAAAAGGATCAGCGGCACGGTCAGCTTGGGCGGCAGGGCGGCGGCCTTTTTCTCGGCCTCCATCATGCGCGCCTCGCGGCCTTCCTCGGCCATGATGCGCAAGGACTGGCCGACCGAGGTGCCATAGCGCTCGGACTGGATCAGCGCCGTCATGACGGCGCGCACGCCATCGAGGCCGGTGCGCTTGCCGAGATTGTCATAGGCGCGGGTGCGGTCCTCGAGAAAGCTCAGTTCGGCATTGGTCAGGGTCAGTTCCTCGGCCAACGGAATGGACTGGACGCCGATTTCCTTGGCGACGCGCTTGAAGGCGTGCTCGATCGACATGCCGGATTCAACACAGAGCAGCAAAAGGTCGAGACAGTCCGGCCAGGCGCGGCGGATCGAGGCCTGGCGCTTCTGGATCTTGTTCCGGAGCAAAAGCAGCGGCAGGTAGGAGCCGAGCAGGCCGATGGCGACCGAATAGAGCACATTGAGGAAAAGCGGGCGATCGCCGGGCACGAGAACGGCGAGATAGAGCAGCGCGATGAGCAACAGGCCGAGCGGCGTCACGAATCTCAAAAACACATAGGTCGTCAGCGGCCCCTGGCCGCGATAGCCAGCCTGGGTCAGAAGGTTCTGGGTGTTCTCGTCGGCAAAGGCCTTTTGCAGGTCGAAGCGCTCGACGATCGAGGTCACCACCGCCTTGGCCTCGCGGCCGCCGCGGATCGAGGGCTTGTTGGCCTCGGCCCCGCGCAGCCGGCTCATTTCCTCGGTCCTGAGCTTCTCGCGTTCGAGCGCCACGCGCTTGATGCGCTGCTTGGCGTCGGTCTTGTCGAAGAACTGGGCGCCGAAGGTAAACACCACCGCGCCGGCGGCGACGGCGGCGAACAGGGCCGTGAGGAAAGTGGTGCTGGTGAAGGTTTCGACCAGATCCATCAGAACCCTCCCCGCTTATTGCGCTTGTTCCTGTCGATCACGCGCATGGCTTAGACCTCGAACTGGATCATGCGGTTCATGACGAAGATGCCGGTGAGCATCATGACGGCGGCGACGCCGAGCCAGATATTGCCGATCGGAGTGTCGATCAGGGTGTTGAGATAGCCCGGACGCACGACGGAAACGAGCGCCGCCACGATAAAGGGCAGCGAACCGATGATCATCGCCGAGGCCTTGGCTTCCGAGGACATGGCCTTGACCTTGGCCTTCATCTTCTTGCGGTTTCTCAAGACCTTGGAAAGGTTCGTGAGCGCCTCCGAGAGGTTGCCGCCGGCCTGCTGCTGCACGGTGATGACGACGACGAAGAAATTGACCTCCGGGGTCGGCACGCGTTCGTAAAGGATCTGGATGGCCTCGGCCATGGACTTGCCGAAGCTCTGCTGGTCGAGCACGCGGGCGAATTCGGACCTGACCGGCTCCTTGGCTTCCCTCGAGACGACCCTGACCGAATCGTTGAGCGGCAGGCCCGACTTGACGCCGCGCACGATGACTTCGACGGCGTTGGGCAATTCGTCGAGATACCTCGTCCGGTAGCGCTTGCGGCGCTGCTTGACAAACCAGCGCGGCAGCAGATAGCCGCCTGCCGTGCCGAAGACGAAAGCGAACAGCAGCGGCACCTCGAACAGCCAGCACATTATGGCGACCACCACGCCGAAAATGACGGAATAGCGGATAAAGGCTGACTTGGTCGTCGACATGCCCGCCTGGAAAATCAGGTTCTCGAGCGTTTCCCTCTGCTTGTGCTTGGCCAGGGCATCGGACTGCGCCTTCAACGCCTGCGCCACAGTCTTGCGGCGGGCGTCGCGCTGGCGGTCGACCTGCAGGCTTTCGCGGGCGCTCTGGTAATTGCCCTTCAGAGCCTTCTTGCGCTTGTCGGCACGGCCGTCGCCGGTCAGGGCCGGCACGAAGGTGAAGATCACCGCGCCAAGACTGATCGCAACCAGAACAACGAGCAAAATGGGTGTCATCGCCTACCCCGCCAGGATTTCTTGCTGTTCGGTGTTCGACGCCTCCAGTGCCTGGACCAGATTGGCCTCCTCGCCGAAATAGCGGGCGCGCTCGGCGAATTGCGGCTTGGTGATGCCGGTCGAGCGATGGACGCCGATGAGATTGCCGGCGGCGTCTTCGCCCTTGATGTCGTATAGAAAGATGTCCTGGGTGACGATGACGTCGCCTTCCATGCCCAGAACTTCGGTGATGTGGGTGATGCGGCGCGAGCCGTCGCGCAGGCGCGCCGCCTGCACGACGACATCGATGGACGAAACGATCATCTCGCGGATGGTCTTGGAGGGCAGGGCATAGCCGCCCATGGTGATCATCGATTCGAGGCGGGAAAGGCCCTCGCGCGGCGAGTTGGCGTGCAGCGTGCCCATCGAGCCGTCATGGCCGGTGTTCATGGCCTGCAACAGGTCGAAGGCCTCAGGACCGCGCACTTCGCCGACGATGATGCGTTCGGGCCGCATTCTGAGGCAGTTCTTGACGAGGTCGCGCATGGTGATCTCGCCCTCGCCCTCGAGATTGGGCGGCCGCGTTTCGAGACGCACCACATGCGGCTGCTGCAATTGCAGTTCCGCCGAATCCTCGCAGGTGATGACGCGCTCGTCGCGGTCGATGAACCCGGTCAGGCAGTTCAAAAGCGTCGTCTTTCCGGAGCCGGTGCCACCGGAGATCAGCACGTTGGCGCGCACGCGCCCCAGAATGCGCAGAACCTCGGCGCCCTCGGGCGAGATCGAGCCGAACTTGACGAGCTGGGAAAGCGTCAGCTTGTCCTTCTTGAACTTGCGGATGGTCAGCGCGGCGCCGTCGATGGCCAGCGGCGGGGCGATGACGTTGACGCGGGAGCCGTCGGGCAGGCGGGCGTCGCAGATCGGCGAACTTTCATCGACGCGGCGACCGACCTGGGAAACGATGCGCTGGCACACGTTCATCAAATGGCTGTCGTCGCGGAAGCGGATATTGGTCAGCTTCACCCTGCCATTGACTTCGATGTAACACTTCTGCGAACCGTTAACCATGATGTCGGCGATGTCATCGCGGGCCAGGAGCGGTTCGAGCGGGCCGTAGCCGAGTACGTCGTTGCAGATGTCCTCGAGCAGGTCTTCCTGCTCGGAAATCGACATCACGATGGATTTGAGGCCGATGATCTCGGCGACGATGTCGCGGATTTCCTCGCGGGCCGCGTCGGCGTCCATTGTGGCGAGCTGGGAAAGATCGATGGAATCGATCAGCGCCGAAAAAATGGTCGACTTGGTCTGGAAGTAGCTGTTGGCACGCTCGGGTCCGTCACGGACGCCGGTCATGTCGAGCACCTCTTCCTGAGGCTTGAGGCGCGAGGCCATGGCCTCGCTGCCGCGATTGGCATGGACGGACGCCGAAAGCGGGCGCGACGGCTCGGGCGCCGGACGCGGCGCGGCCGGGACCGGCGATGGCGCCGAACCGGTATTTCCGCCGAATGTCGTCCGTTTACCGAACATGAGCGAGAGGCTCCCTGGCGAAGGCTTGCGACGGGATCAGGTGCGCGGGCATGACCGTCAGCCGAACTTCAACAGCCTGGACAGGCTTTCGGGCAGTTTGAGCGAACTGGTGCGGCCGACCGGCTCGCCGGTGGTGCGGCCAATGACGTGCTGGCCGATATGGCGGAAGGTTTCGTTGGCCTTGTGGCTGGCGGAAACCTCGGCCAGCATCTGGCCGTTGTTGGCGGCGGTGCCGAAAATGCCGGGATCGAAGGCAAGCTGGCCGATCAGCCGGCACTCGATGGAGGAGGCGAATTCGGTGGCGGCGATTTCGGGGCGCTTGGGGATGCCGGTCTTGTTGACGACAAGGCACGGCTCCGATTCGGCGGGCCGGAGCAGCTTGATGGTGTCGGCGAGGTTCTTGGCGTTCCGCAGATTGGCCAGATCGGGCTCGGCGACGATAACGATCTCGTCGATGGCGGAAAGGGTGTGGCGCACCCAGCCGTTCCAGGCATGCGGAATGTCGAGCACCACCACCGGCATGGTCCTCTGGCTCATCTCGATGATCTGCTCGAAGGCGCGCTCGTCGAAATCGTAGACGCGGTCGAGCGTGCCTGGCGCGGCCAATAGGTTGATATGGGCGGCGGCCTTGGCCATCAGGCGGTC
>JAHJQZ010000003.1 GCA_018818925.1 Alphaproteobacteria bacterium | reverse complement strand
CCGGCGCCAGGGGGCGTCGACGTCGAGATGCTCGAATTCACGGGCCAGGACCACTACGGGACGAATATGCGCCCGACTGTCGTCGCGCCCGACAGGTTCGGCGCGGCCAACATCAAAAGCTGTGGCTTCAAAATCGGTCATTGCTAAAAACGCGCTACAAGGATCGGAATAGTTATTAAACGCTTAATTACAGTTTGTGCCCGCTTTTGTCACGGGCAATCAGGAGGCTTCTACCAAGACCCGGCATGTCCGAGAGGGCCAAATTGCCACCGGGGACGCGGCCGGCATGGCTCGGTTCCGACGAAAATGACTGTATTACAGAGTGTTAGAATCCAGGCCTGAGCCCCGTCCGAATCCCTTTCGGCGTTCACCATGTCGGGAATTTTTCGGCAGAAGGTATTCCGGCGCCGCGTTTGGCCTTGGCCACGCCTGACGTGCTAGGCTTCGGGCACCGGATTCGACACGAGCGTTTCTCATTTTGGGACAGGGTGATGACCGAGATCGAGCATTTCTCCGAGGCAGTATCAACCTGGTTCTCATGGGCGCCGGCCTGGCTGGTCGCCAGCGCGCTATATGCCGCCTGTCTCGGTCTTGCCCTGATCCTGCATCGACTTGCCCATGGTTTCCTGGCCCGGCTCGTCGCTGATCGCGGTCTGTTCTGGCGTTCGCTGGTGTCGCGGACAAGGACGGTCGGGCAATTGGGCATGCTCTGTCTCGGTCTGTCGGTTGCGACCTCGCTCGCTCCGCTGGAAGCGGCCGGTCTCGATATCGCCGGCAGGATCTTCCTGATCGGCCTGATCGGGGTGGCAACGCTTGGTGCCCGCACGGCGCTGCACATCTGGACGACGCTGCACCTGAGACGGTTCAAGCTCGATGCCGACGACAATCTCACGGCGCGCCAGCACGTCACCCAGGTCAAAATCCTCAGGCGCACCGCCGATACCATCCTCGTGGTCATCGGCATCGCCGCCATGCTGATGACCTTTGACGCGGTGCGCCAGTACGGCATCTCGTTGCTCGCCTCGGCCGGGGCCGCCGGCCTCGTCGTCGGCCTGGCGCTGCAGCCGCTGCTCAAGAACCTGTTCGCCGGCATCCAGCTCGCCCTCACTCAGCCGATTCGTATCGACGACGTGCTGGTCGTCGAAGGCGAGTGGGGCCGGGTCGAGGAAATCTCCTCGACCTATGTGGTGGTGCGCATCTGGGACTTGCGGCGCTTGATCGTGCCGCTGAGCCATTTCATCGAACAGCCGATCGAGAACTGGACGCGCGAGGGCTCGCAGATCATCGGCGCCGTGCCGCTTTATCTCGACTACAAGGCACCCGTCGATGTCATCCGCAACAAGGCGCGCGAACTGGTCGAAGGCTCCAAACTCTGGGACGGGCAGGTGTTCGGCGTGCAGGTGACCGATGCCAGCCCGTCGACCATCACGGTCAGGACCATTGCCTCGTCGCGCAATTCCACGGATGCGTGGGATTTGCGCTGCATGCTGCGCGAAAAACTGGTCGAATTTCTTCAGGACGAGTATCCGGACGCCCTGCCCCGCACCCGTTCGGTGGTCGTTGGCCGGCCGGCCAACGACACGATCGCGGCTCTGGCCGGTGCCGGTGCCGAACAGCTCGGCGGTGGCGAATGACGATTGCGACGAGGCGGCTGAAAAAGAGGTATAAATTCCTTTCAACTTAGAACCGTTCGGCGAGAGACCGAATTTGTTTGCGCATTTTGTCGCACCTCTGCCAAGGGAAGGAACGTCAATAGCAATGGCGGGCCTTGACCCCGACCGGAGAGAAGATGCGAAACACCCTGAAGACCACGCTTCTGGCCGCCTCGGCCATGCTCGCCGCCGCCGCAGTCCAGGCGGTGGAAACCGACGCCATCCTTCAAACCTATGCCGACATTGCCCTCGCCGGCTATCGGGACTCGCTTGAAACCGCCAGGTCCCTGGATGATGCCATCGTGGCCTTCCTTGCCGATCCGGGCGATACGACGCTGGCGGCGGCCAAGACCGCCTGGCTCGCGGCGCGCGTGCCCTACCAGCAGACCGAGGCCTTCCGCTTCGGCAATCCCGTCGTCGACGACTGGGAAGGCAGGGTGAATGCCTGGCCGCTCGATGAGGGCCTGATCGACTATGTCGACGCCTCCTATGGCATGGAGAGCGACGACAACGGGCTTTATACCGCCAATGTCATCGCCAGCACGGCGCTGAGCATCAACGGCGCGACGGTCGAAATTCCTGAAATCACGCCCACAATCATCGCCGAAACGCTGCAGGAAGCCGGAGGCGTCGAGGCCAATGTCGCCTCGGGCTATCACGCCGTGGAATTCCTGCTCTGGGGCCAGGATCTCAACGGCACCAATGCCGGCGCCGGCATCCGTCCGGCGACCGACTTCAGCCTCGATGATTGTACCAATGGCAATTGCGACCGTCGCCGCCAGTACCTGTCGTCCGCCTCCAACCTGCTTGTCGCCGACCTCAAGGAGATGGTCGCGAACTGGGAAACGGATGGCGAAGCCCGCGCCGCGCTCGACGGCGAGGCCGGCCTTTCGACCATCCTCACCGGCATGGGTTCGCTCGGCTATGGCGAACTGGCCGGAGAGCGCATGAAGCTCGGCCTGTTGCTGCACGATCCGGAAGAGGAGCACGACTGCTTTTCCGACAACACCCACAACTCGCATTTCTACGACGCCAAGGGCATCCAGAACGTCTATCTCGGCACCTATGAGGGGCCGGACGGCGAGACGGTTTCGGGTGCCTCTTTGAGCGACCTCGTCGCGGAAACCGATCCGGCGCTCGACGCCGAGATGCGGGCAAAGCTCGACACGACCATGCAGAGGATGGGGGCAATGAAGGCCCGCGCCGAGGCCGGCGAGGCCTATGACCAGCAGATCGGCGAGGGCAATGCCGAAGGCAACGCCATTGTCCAGGCGGCCATCGACGCCCTGATCGACCAGACCCGAACCATCGAGCGGATCATCGCCGCGCTCGATCTCGGCGGCGTCACGATCGAGGGTTCGGACAGCCTCGACAGCCCGGACGCCGTTTTTCAATAGTCTTGTCGGCGGCCCGGCCGTCCGGCTTGGCCGCCTGAAGGAGCAAGCACCAGCATGCGGGCTTCAGTCGCGATCTTCGTGCTTTTAACCATGATCGGTTTCGCTGCGCCACTGGCGGCCGAGCATTTGCAGCGCGGCGATCTGACGCCGGCCGATCTCGACCGCGTCAGGGCGATCACTGCGCCGGCGACGGATTTTTCCAAGGCCGAGGCGTTCGAAGCGATGGCGGGCGGCGCGGCGACCTCGACCAAACTCGTCAACCGCGACGCCTTTTCCAATTTCTCGGCCAACCTCACATTCGAAGAAGAAGAAAGATTCAAGCTCGGCAATGCCCTTTTCAGAAAACTCTGGGCAGCGGCGCCGAGCTCGACGCTGGCCTCGGACGGGCTCGGACCGCTGTTCAACGCCCGCGGCTGCCAGTCGTGCCACCTGAAGGACGGGCGCGGCCACCCGCCCGAGGGCGACGAGGCGGCGGTGTCGATGTTCCTGCGCCTTTCGGTGCCGGCGCGCACCGAAGCCGAGCGCGCCATGCTCGCGGCTCGCGACGTGCAATCGCTGCCCGATCCGGTCTATGGCGGGCAATTGCAGAATTTCGCCAATCCGGGACTCGCCTCGGAAGGGCGGATGCAGATCACCTACGAAGACGAGCAGATGACGCTCGGCGATGGTACCCTCGTCACCTTGCGCAAGCCGAGCTACGCGCTCGCCGATCCGCTTTACGGTGATCCCGATCCCGCGCTGATGATCTCGCCGCGCGTCGCCCCGCCGATGATCGGGCTCGGGCTTCTCGAAGCGGTGCCGGAGGAGGACGTTCTGGCGCTGGCCGACCCGGACGATATGGACGGGGACGGGGTGTCCGGCAAGCCGGCCTGGGTCAAGACGCGAGCCGGCGATCTCGTGCTCGGCCGATTCGGCTGGAAGGCGTCGATGCCCTCGATCAGGGCGCAGAGCGCCGGCGCCTTTTCGGGCGATATCGGCATTTCGTCGCCGGACCATCCGGACCATTCGGGCGACTGCACCAAGGCGCAGGCCGACTGCATGGCGGCGCCGCAAGGGGCGCAGGCCGATCTCGGGCCAGAAGAGGCGCCCGAGGAGGTCATTTCACTTGTGACCTTCTACTCCCAGAACCTTGCCGTGCCGGCGCGGCGCGGCGTCGATGATCCGCAGGTGCTGGCCGGCAAGGCGCTGTTCTATGAGATCGGCTGCACCGCCTGCCACAACCCGAAATTCGTGACGAGCCGCGCGGCGGAGGGACCGGCGCAGCGCTTCCAGCTGATCTGGCCTTATACCGATCTGCTGCTGCACGACATGGGCGAGGGCCTTGCCGACCACCGGCCGGACGGCGACGCCGACGGCTACGAATGGCGGACGGCGCCGCTCTGGGGCATCGGCCTGACCGAAACGGTGAGCGGGCACACACTCTACCTGCACGACGGGCGGGCGCGGAACCTGACCGAGGCGATCCTCTGGCATGGCGGCGAGGCCGAACAGGCGCGCGACGGCTTTGCCGAACTCGACAGCGACGAGCGGGACGCGCTGCTTGCGTTTCTCGGCTCGCTGTAACCAAGGGAGGCCGAGATGAAAAAGCTCTGCTCCATCCCCCTTCTGGCGGCTCTCGTTGTTCTCGTCGCCGTGCCGGCGCAGGCGGATGTGCCGGAGGTGATGGCAAAGGCGATCACCGATTACATCGTGCCGGGCTATGCGCTGCTCGAAACCGAGGCCGGCGCGCTCGGCGCCCGGATGGACGCGCTCTGCGCCGGTCCGTCCCCGGCCAATCTCGAAACGGCGCGCGACCAGTTCGCCGATCTGGTCCGCGCCTGGGCGCGGATCGACATGATCCGGTTCGGCCCGGTCAGCGCCGAGAACCGGCTCGAACGGGTGCTGTTCTGGCCCGACCGCCGGAGCCTTGCCCTCAAGCAGGTGCAGGCGGCGTTGATCGAAAGGGACGAGACGGTCCTCTCGCTCGAAACGCTCGAAGGCAAGAGCGTCGGCCTGCAAGGGCTCGGTTCGCTCGAATATGTGCTGTTCGGCACCGGCAGCGACGAGATGGCCGCACAAAACGACGGCTTCCGCTGCCGCTATGGCGGAACCATCGCCCGCAATGTCGCCGGCATAGCCGACACGCTTCATGCGGCCTGGAGCGACCCGCAAGGCATTGCCCATAGGCTGATCGCGCCGCGGCCCGACAATCCGGACTATCGCAGCGCGGACGAAGTCCTGCGCGAATTCCTCGGCCTTTTTTCACATGGTTTCGAGCGCATGCGCGTTCAAGAACTGACGCCGGTTCTCGCGGACGGTCCCGGCTCGGCCAGATCGAAATCCGCGCTGTTCTGGCGCTCGGGGCTGAGCATGGACATGCTGGTCTGGGAGGCCCAGGGAATGGGCGAATTGTTGGCCGTGTCCGGGCTCGGCGCGCTTTTGGGCGAGAACCAGCGTTGGATCGGCGATTCGTTTTGGTTCGAACTCGCGAATTTCGTCGCGACCGGCGCCAGACTCGACGCGCCGATCGATCAGGTGCTGACCGATCCGGATGGCTGGGACAAGGTCAGCTATCTGTCGATCCTCACTTCCTCGCTCGAACAGATTTTCGGGGCGCAGATCGCCGGCAGCCTCGGCGTCGACCTCGGCTTTTCGGCGCTGGACGGGGACTGATCATGTGGACGCGACGGGCATTCCTTCAAGCGGCCGGCGTCGGGTTCGCGGCCTCGCTCATGCCACGGCAGGCGGCGGCGCTGGCCAATGCCGAACTGGTCGTCGCCTCGGCCTGCCGCATGCCGGACGGCACGTTCGGCGCGGCGCTGGCCAGCGAACGCGGCGCGGTGATCGCAACGCTCAAGCTGCCGGCGCGCGGCCATGACGTGGTGCGATGTCCCGTGACCGGGCGGCTCGCGGTCTTCGCCTGGCGGCCGGGCACTTTCGCCATGGTGTTCGATACGCGCGGCAATGCCGTAGCGACATTGACCTCGCCGGCAGGGCGCCACTTTTTCGGCCATGGAAGCTTTTCGCCGGACGGCAGGCTGCTCTATGCCACCGAGAACGATTTCGAGACGGCCGACGGCAAGATCGCCATCTACGACGCGACTTCCGGTTTCGCCCGCATCGGCGAGTTCAATTCCTACGGCATTGATCCGCACGAGATGATGCTGATGGGCGAGAACCTCATATGCGTCGCCAACGGTGGCATCGAGACACATCCCGACTACGGCCGCGAAAAGCTCAACCTTGCGACCATGCGGCCCAACGTTGCTTTCATCGACCGCCATACCGGCGATCTCCTGTCGCTGCATGAGCTGCCGCAGAGATTCCACCAGGTCTCGCTCAGGCACCTGGCGCCGGACGCCACGGGTCGCGTCTGGGTCGGGGCGCAATACGAGGGTCCGGCCGCCGACGACGTGCCGCTGCTCATGCGCCTCGGGCCGGACGAGGATTTTTTCATCCCCGATGTCGCGCCGACAACGCTGCACGCGCTCGGGAACTATGTCGGTTCGGTCGCCTCGTCAGCGGACGGTGAATTGATCATGGCCGCCTCGCCGGTCGGCAACAGCGCGCTGATCCTTGACACGGCGTCGGGCGAAACGGCGATCCGGCACCTCAAAAACGTCTGCGGTACCGAATTCGACGGCCGCCGGCCGATCCTCAGCACGGGCAATGGCGGACTGGCTTTCGGCGACGCGCCGCCGGAACGGTTCGAGACGCTGTTCGATCATCACCTCGTGGTGGTGCCGGGCTGAGGCGGACGCCTGCTTACGAGATCAGCCGCGAATGCGCGTCGGGGACGAATTCCTGGTCCTCGATGGGCGGGCGGATATAGCCTTCCTGCGGCGGGCGCGGTTCGAGGACGACCGGCTCGTGCTCGACCTCCTCGTAGGGAACCATCGACAACAGGTGCGAGATGCAATCGATGCGAGCGTGCTTCTTGACGTCGGAATCGACGACGAACCACGGCGCCTGCTTGATGTCGGTATGGCCGAACATCTCGTCCTTGGCCTTGGAATAGTCGACCCAACGCTTGCGGCTTTCGAGGTCCATGGGAGAAAGCTTCCAGCGCTTGGTGCGGTCGGAAAGGCGTTTCTGGAAGCGGCGTTCCTGCTCCTCGTCGGAAACCGAGAACCAGTATTTGACGAGCTGGATGCCCGAGCGCACCAGCATGCGCTCGAATTCGGGGCAGGAGCGCAGGAACTCATGGTACTCGGCTTCGGTGCAGAACCCCATGACGCGCTCGACGCCGGCGCGGTTGTACCAGGAGCGGTCGTAGACGACGATTTCGCCGGCCGAGGGCAGGTGCGCCACATAGCGCTGGAAATACCATTGCGTCTGTTCGCGCTCGGTCGGGGCCGGCAGGGCGACGACCCGGCACATGCGTGGATTGAGCGCCTCGGTGATGCGCTTTATGGTGCCGCCCTTGCCGGCCGCGTCGCGGCCCTCGAACAGGATGACGAGGCGGTGTCCGGTCTCCTTGATCCACTCCTGCATCTTCACCAGCTCGATCTGCAGGCGAACCAACTCCTTTTCGTACACTTCGGTTGTAACTCTGGCGCTGGAGGTTTCGCTGTCGCCGGCCATGTCGCTGTCTCGCACCAGATGGAGTCGGCGCCAAGTCTACATCCGAGACGTTAATTCCCAATACAGCACGGTGCTCCTTCCCCGAGAAATCGCGTGCCGATCAGCGATCCGCCCAACGGCAAAAGGTCGCGCCGCGCCAGACTTCACGAATTGGCAGCGTCGCTCCAGCGGAAGAACCTGACGGCGAGGAACAGGCCGATCGCCGTCCAGGCGGCGATGCCGGCAAGGTCCCAGCCGAGATCGGCGACGCCGGCACCCTCGTTGGCGATGGCCCGCACGGCATGGGACACGAAGGTCAGCGGCAAAAGGCCGGCGGCGGTCTGCATCCAGCCGGGCAGGGCGTCGAGCGGAAAGAAGACGCCAGCCAAAAAGGTCTGCGGGAAGATGACCAGATTGCCGATCATGATGATGGCGTTCTGGGTACTGGCGATCCCGCCAAGGGCGAAGCCGATGCCGAGGAACATGATGGCGCCGGCAATGACGAAGGCGAAGAGCAAAAGGAGATTGCCCTCGATAGCGATGCCGAAGGCAAGAAGGGCGACGCCGAGCAGGACCGAGAGCTGGACGAGGATGGTGACAAGGCGCGAGGCGATCAGCGAGACGACGAAATCGAGTGGTCTCAGCGGGGTGACGAACAGGCGCTTCAAAATGCCCTTGCGCTTATACTCGACGATGTTGAAGCCCGAGCCGGCGATGGCGAGCTGCATGACCATGAAGGCGAGAATGCCGGGGATTAGGAAATCGACATAGCGCAGATGGCGGGCAAGGACATCCTCGGTCTCGATGGAAAAAAGCGGTGCGTCGCCACGAATGCCGTATTCGAGATCGTGCAGGGTGCCGCGCAGCAGCGCCAGGGTCTGTGCCGTGCCGTTCGGGTTGCCGGCATTGACCAGCGCCTTGAGCGTGACCGGCGCGCCGGGCGCCGGATCGCTTTCGGACAATTCGAGAATGAGGGTGACGCGGTCGTTCCGCAAGGCGTCGCGGGCTTCGTTGATGCCGGTTTGACTTACGGCGATCAGTTTGCTGTCGAGCAGCGAAGCGGCCAGTTCCGGCGCGGCTTCGGTGTTGCCGACCAGGGCGATCGCGGGTGGGTTGACGTCCGAATTCACCATGTAGCCCAAGGCGAACATCATCATCAGCGGGAAGAACAGCGACAGAAAGACCGACTGGCGGTCCCTCAGATACATGGTGAGCTGCATGAGGGTGAGGCGGAGAACAACGCTCATCTCAGTCCCTCAGCTCGTGGCCGGTCAGGGCGATGAACACATCCTCGAGCGTGCCGGTCAGGCGCTCGACCCGCGCGTCCGGGGCGTGGACGGCGATGAGGTTCCGCGGCGTGTCCAGGGCGACGATGCGGCCCTTGTCCATGATGGCGACCCGGTCGCACAGGTCCTCGGCCTCTTCCATGTAATGGGTGGTCACAACGATGGTCTTGCCGCGGGCGTGGATGCGGCGCACCAGCTCCCAAAGGTTGCGCCGCGCCTGCGGATCGAGGCCTGTGGTCGGCTCGTCCAAAAACAGCACGTCCGGATCGTTGACGAGGGCGAGGGCAATGGAGAAGCGCTGGCGCTGGCCGCCCGACAATTGCTTGGGCCGAGCGTCGCGCTTGCCGCCGAGCTGGACGAGTTCGAGGATTTCGTCCGGTTCGATGCGCCGCCTGTAGAGCGCGCCGAACAGGGTCAGCAATTCGGCGAGGGACAGATAGTCGAAATACTCGGATTCCTGCAATTGCACGCCGATGCGCTGCTTGACGGCCACGGGGTTGGCGGCAACGGAAATGCCGTCGATCTCGACCTCGCCCGAATCCATGTCCCTGAGCGCCTCGACGATTTCGAGCGTCGTGGTCTTGCCGGCGCCATTGGGGCCGAGAATGCCGAAAATCTCACCCCGTTCGATGGAAAAGGAAATGCCGTCGACCACGGCGACGCGTTCGCCCCTGTTGCCCGGCGCCGGATAGGTCTTGGTCAGGTGACGGACATCGACGATCGGCATGGGCGCCCCGGGGTCGGTCGTGGGAGCCACCTATGTAAGGAGGGCGCGACGAGGTTTAAAGCCGTGCGGGGCGATTCCGGCCACGGCGCGCCGTCGCCCGTCACCTCACTCCGCCGCGTCGGAAGCGCCGGCCAGGGCGGCTTCGGTCTGGCGCTTGATGTCGCGCAGCTCGCCGAGCGTGATTTGCAGATCGGCCATCTGCCGCTCGAGCATGGCGATGCGCTCGCCGACCTGACGGTCGAGATGAGCGGTCTGGGCCGTCCTTGTCGGATCGACGTCGTAAAGGCGCAGATACTCGGATATCTCGCGCAGGGTGAAACCGAGACGCTTGCCCCTGAGAATGAGGGTCAGGCGGGCACGGTCGCGCCGGCGGAAGACGCGGGTCGACCCGACGCGCCGGGGCGCCAGCAAACCCTTGGCTTCATAGAAGCGGATGGTCCGCGTCGAAATGCCGAACTCCTCGGCGAGATCGGCGATCGAGTAGAGCTCGGGCGTGCCGGGTTCAGCTCGATCCACCGGACTGATCCTTCATCCGGGCATAGTCGGCGCGCAGTTCCTTCTTGGAGAGCTTGCCCACCAGCGTCTTGGGCAGTTCGTCCCGGAAGAAGATTTCGCGCGGCATCTCGACGCGCGAAATCTTGCCAACCAGGAACGACTTCAATTCCTTGTCGGTCACCCGGGAATCCTTGACCAGCTTGACAAAGGCGACCGGGGCCTCGCCGCGATAATCGTCGATAACGCCGATGACGTTGCATTCGTCGACCTCAGGATGCGATTCGAGCACGGCCTCGATGGCGCGCGGATAGACATTGAAGCCCGAGGAGATGATGAGATCCTTGATGCGGTCGACGAGAAAGACATGGCCCTGCTCGTCCATTAAGCCGACATCGCCTGTCCTCAGCCAGCCGTCGATGAAGCTGTCCCTGGTCGCCGCGGGGTCCTCGAAATAGCCGGCCATGACCTGCGGACCGCGCACCTGGATTTCGCCGCGCTCTCCGGGAGCAACCTCCTTGTCCGGCTCATCGACATCGCAGAACCGGATGTCGGTGCCCGGCAGCGGCTGGCCGATCGAGCCGTCCTTGGCCGGGGCGCGAATCGGGCCGCAACACACGACCGGCGCGCATTCGGTGAGACCATAACCCTCGACCAGCGTGCCGCCGGTGGTATTGACGAATTCCTCGCGCACCGATTGCGGCAGCGGGGCGCCGCCGGAAATGCCGAGTTCGAACGAGGAGAGGTCCATTTTTTTGGCACGTTCCGAGCCGAACACGGCGTGAACGAGCGTCGGCACCGCCATGATCATGTCGGGCTGGACGCGCTTGATCAGGTCCAGGGTGCCCTTGAGCTCGTAACGCGGCAGCATGTCGATTTCCATGGCGTTGACGAGGGCGTTGTTGAGGCAGGCGGTCATCGAGAAGACGTGGAAGAAGGGAATGACGGCGATGACCTTGCGCTTGGGCCGATAGGCATCGAGAGCCCAGAGCTTGGTCTGGCTGACATTGGCCGAGATATTGGCGTGGGTCAGCATGGCGCCCTTGGGCACGCCCGTCGTGCCGCCGGTATATTGCTGGACCGCGATGTCATGGGCGGTGTCGATCGGCACGGGGACGAAACTGCCGCCCGACCGCATCAGCCTCGAATAGGGAATGACACGGTCGGCGACAGTCGAGGCCGAGACGCGGGCCTGTTCGCGCCGGCGCACGAGGGGGAACAACAGGCTTTGCGGGAAGGGCAGGGCCTTGGCGAAGGGACACAGAACGATGCGGGAAAGCCCGGTGGTGATGGCGACCTGTTCGGCCTTCTTGAACAGCTGCGCCAGATCGAGCGTGACGATGATGTCGGCATGGGCGTTGGCGATGATCTGGGTCAGCTCGTCGATGGAATAGAGCGGACTGCAATTGACCACTACGCCGCCGGCGCGGAGCACGGCGTAATAGAAAAAGGCGTAGTACGGAATGTTGGGCAGCAACAGGGCGATGCGGGTGCCCTTGGAAACGCCGAGCTGGGTCTGCAGCGCCGCGCTCAGCTTCTCGATCATGCGGCCGAATTCGCGATAGTCGGTCTGACGGCCCATGAAATCCATGGCGATGAGATCCGGATAGCGCGCGCAGACATCGAGTACGCGCTCGGCGACCGGCGTTATGTCGATCTCCGCGTGCCAGTCGATGCCTTCCGGATAATTGTCGACCCACGGATGATAGGCCGACTTCAGCTCGGTAACTGCCCCCAACTTGCCCTCCCGGCTTGTGAGTCCCCCGACACAATCGATTCAACGAATTGACCCATGCGTCAATTTCTTTGCACAAGATTTTGGCAAAAAATTTCGGGTTGTTGCGCGTCATTTTGTAGGCCGGGCCCGATCCGGAACGAAAAGTCGACCTGCAATGCGCAAGAAGGGCCACCGCGACCGTGTGCTGGGGAGAAACTGCCCGAAGAACCCATCGAGCCGCTGAAATTGCCGGATGGTCGGGTCACGGGCGCGCGTTGACAGTTTTTGTGCGAGACACTATGGTCCGCGCCGATCCATGGGGGCGCCGTGCGCCTCTTTTGTTTTTGAGGTACCCGAAATGAAGATCCGCAACTCGCTGAGGGCACTGATGGGCCGCCACCGGGCCAACAAGCTGGTGCGCCGTCGGGGCCGCGCCTACATCATCAACAAGGTGAACAAGCGCTACAAGGCCCGCCAAGGCTAAGCCTTTCACCGGCGCCGGAATTGAAAAACCCGCTCCTACGAGCGGGTTTTTTGTTGGCTGGCCTATCGCGGCGGCGAGGCGGTGGCCGAGAGGGCTATTTGCCGAAGGCGGCGAGGATGCGAATCCACGAACGGATGCCGCCCATGAAACTCGTCACGTTGTATTTCTCGTTGGGCGAATGGATGTTGTCGTCGGTCTGGGCAAAGCCGATCAGCAGCGTGTCGAGCCCGAGTATGCGCTTGAACTCGCCGGCGACCGGGATCGACCCGCCCGATCCGACCAGCGCGACCTCGCGGCCCCATTCCTCGGTCAGCGCCTTGCGGGCGAGGCCGAGGAAGTGTCCGTCGATTGGAATCGTGATGGCCGGCGAGCCGCCATGGGGCGAAAAGCTGACGGTGCAGTCGGCGGGCAGTCGGGCCCGCACATGGGCGTGGAAGGCCTCGCGGATCCTTTTCGGGTCCTGCCCGGCAACGAGCCGGAAGGAAATCTTGGCTGAAGCCTTGGCCGGGATGACGGTCTTGAAGCCGTCGCCGGTATAGCCGCCCCACATGCCGTTGATCTCGCAGGTCGGGCGCGAGATCGTCTGCTCCATGACCGAGCGGCCCTTTTCGCCGGCCGGGACGGACAATCCGACCTCGCCGAGATAGGCGGCCTCGTCGAAATCGAGTGTCTTCCAGATGTCGCGGACCTCTTCGGGCAGGTCTTCGACGCCGTCATAGAAGCCTTCGACCGCGACGGCGCCGTCGGGCGTCCTCAGGCTCGCGATGATCTCGGCCAGCACCTGGTTGGGGTTGCGGGCGGCGTTGCCGTACATGCCCGAATGCAGGTCGCGGTTCGCCGCCTCAATGACGATGTCGTCGGCGACCAGGCCCCTCAGAGAGGAGGTGATGGCTGGCGTCCGGCGGTCCCACATGTCGGTGTCGCATACCAGGGCGATGTCGGCGCCCGCAAGCGCCTGCTTCATCTTCTCAAGGAAGAGTGGCAGGTTCTTGCCGCCGGATTCCTCCTCGCCTTCGATGAGGATGGTGACCTTGACCGGCAGGACGCCGTCATTGGCGGATTTGAGGGCGCGGCAGGCCTCGACAAAGGTCATGAGCTGGCCCTTGTCGTCGGACGCGCCGCGGCCATGGATTTGCAGCTCGCCATTGGCGGCGGTTACCACATAGGGCTCGAATGGCGCCCGGTTCCACAGCTCGATCGGGTCGACCGGCTGCACGTCGTAATGGCCGTAGAACAGCACATGTGGGCCGGAGGCGGCGTGATCCGTGGCCAGGACGACCGGATGGCCTGCGGTGTCGTGGAGTTCGGCCGCAAAGCCGAGGCCGGCGAGTTCGCGCCTGAGCCATTCGGCGGCGTCGCTGCAGTTGCCGGCATAGGCGGGATCGGTCGAGATCGACGGAATGCGCAACAGATCGAAGAGGCGCTCGAGCGCGGCATCCTCGTTCTCGTTGGCCTTGGTCAGGCCGAGGGCGATTTCGGCGTCGGTATGGTGCATGGCTGGCCCCCTCCGGGGCGTTGGAGTTTTGTCGAACGCGGGTGGTCAGTATTGGTCGGCAGGCCCGTTCACATAGGCGATGCGCAGCATGTTGGTGGTGCCGGGCGAGCCGAAGGGCACGCCGGCCGAAATGGCGATGGAATCGCCGGGACGGGCGAAGCCATGGTCGCGGGCCGTGTCGCAGGCGCGCTTGACCATGTCCTCGGTATCGATCGGGTCGTCGGTCTGCACGCAGTGCATGCCCCAGACCAGCGACAGGCGGCGGGCCGTCTCCTTGACCGGCGAACAGGCCAGGATCGGCTTGGTCGGGCGCTCGCGCGAGGCGCGGATTCCGGTCGAGCCGGAATGGGTGAAGGTGACGATGGCGGCGAGATTGAGCGTTTCGGCGACCTGGCGCGTGGCGGCGGAGATGGCGTCGGCGGTGGTCGCCTCCGGTTCGACCGCCTGGGCCCGCACGATCCCCGAATAGAGCGCGTCGCTTTCGACGGCGATGGCGACCTTGTCCATCATCCTGACCGCCTCGACCGGGTACTGGCCGGCAGCGCTCTCGGCCGACAGCATGATGGCGTCGGCACCCTCGAACACGGCGATCGACACGTCCGAGACCTCGGCGCGGGTCGGCATGGGCGAGGTGATCATCGATTCGAGCATCTGGGTGGCGACGACCACCGGCTTGCCCTTGCGGCGGGCGATGCGGATCATGCGCTTCTGCAGACCGGGCACCTGCTCGATGGGCATTTCGACGCCGAGATCGCCACGCGCGATCATCAGCGCGTCGCACAGGCGGATGATCTCCTCCAGCCGCTCCACGGCCTGCGGCTTCTCGATCTTGGCCATGACGCCGGCGCGGCCTTGCACGACCTTGCGGATTTCCATGACGTCCTCGGGCCGCTGCACGAAGCTCAGAGCGATCCAGTCGATCGACTGCTTGAGCGCGGCGTCGAGGTCGGCGCGGTCCTTCGGGGTCAGAGCGCCGGAAGGCAGGATGGTCTCGGGCAGCGACACGCCCTTTTTCGAGCTGAGCTTGCCGCCATAGACCACGACCGTGTCGATATAGCCGGCATCGACGGCGGTGGCCCTGAGCTGGATCTTGCCGTCGTCGAGCAGCAGGCGGTGGCCCGGCTCGACCGCGCCGATGATTTCGGGATGCGGCAGGTGAACGCGCGTCGCGTCGCCCGGCGTCTGGTCGTCGTCCAGCCGGAAGGTTCGGCCTTCCTCGAGCATGACCGAATCTGCGGCGAATTTGCCGATTCTGAGCTTGGGGCCCTGCAGGTCGACCAGAATGCCGATCGGGTGGTCGACCTTTTCCTCGACGCGGCGGATTTTCGCCACCGTCTCGGCCATCAGCTCGTGGCTGGCATGGCTCATGTTGATGCGGAACACGTCCGCGCCGGCGCGGAAAAGCGCCTCTATGGTCTTTTCCTCGTTGGAAGAGGGGCCGAGAGTTGCAAGGATTTTGACGCGGCGCGAGCGTTTCATGTCGATCCACACTTTCCGAATGCCGGCCTCTCAACGGCCGGGGACGAGAGCCGATTCATGGGTTCGAACCGCATTGCGGTTCCGGCGCATCCTAACAGCCAACCGGCACGGGTCCCGCCAGGAAATGCCTCAAGGGTCTGTGAGCTGCAGCGTCCAGTCGCTGCGGTTCTGGGTGTCGACTTCGAAAAAGCCAGTGCGTTCGTACCCTCGCGCCAGACAGTCCTCAACACCAAATATCGTAAAAACCTCGTCCTGGGTACACATATAGACCTTGCCGTCCCAAACCCCGCCGCCGATGTCGTCGGTGGCGAAGATGTAGTAGTAGCGCGAAGACAAGTCACCTTCGTAAACGGTGGCGCAGGTGCCGGGTCCCGAGACCCACCAGCCTTCGGACTGCCAGCCGCGCGGCGCCGGATAGCCGAGCGCGATGGAGACGAGGCTGGAAGTCTGGTTGCATACCCTGAGATCGGCCCGGGCCGGGGTGGCCGAGGCGAAAGCAAAGGCGGCGGAAACAACGGCGATCAAAACGGCGAGGCGCAGCATGACGCCGGGGCCGGTGTCCCGAGCGCGCGGCGGATGTCGACGTGCTCTGGGTGTGTCGGTCGCGCCAGTGATTCGCATGCTCGAACAGGTATCTCTTATCGCCGTTGGTGGAAAGCCGGCTTTTCGGTCTTGCCGCGCGCCTGTGTCTGCGATTGATACAAGGCGTTTTTTTGACGGAACGTTCAGGGAAAAGGTCGGGACATGGCAGACGGCGTGGCGCGTGATCAGTTGAGGGCTTTCATCGAGCGCATCGAGCGGCTCGAAGAGGAAAAGAAAGCCATCGCCGACGACATCAAGGACATCTATGCCGAAGCCAAGGGCATGGGGTACGACACTAAGGTGCTGAGGCAGGTGGTCAGGATCCGCAAGCAGGACCAGCACGAACGCGCCGAGCAGGAGGCGATTCTCGACCTCTACCTGCACGCCCTCGGCATGGCCTCGGCGCCGATGAACGACAATGACGACGCGTAGGGGCGCCAGAACGCTGCAATGCGTCGCGCTTCCCTCCCCCTTGTGGGGAGGGTTGGCGAACAGGACTTAGCCCTTCGCTAAGTCCGTCGTGAGCCTGGGTGGGGGGCAATTGCGGCGCTAGCTATGGACGCCCCGCCCCACCCGACCCGGCTTTGCCGGGCCACCCTCCCCATCGAGGGGAGGGAAGAACGGTGGACACCCGGAAGCGCCTTGCCTCAACCGACCCTTTTGCCGTTCTCGTCGATGACCAGCTCGCCGTCTTCCTTGTACCAGGGACCGGGCGGCATCTTGTCGAGCAGGTCGAGCACGGTCTCGCTGGGGCGGCAGAGCCTGACGCCCTTCCTGGTGCAGACGATCGGGCGGTTGACCAGTACCGGATGGACGAGCATGGCCTCAAGCAGCGCCTCGTCGGACACCGCAGGGTCGGTGAGGCCGAGCGCCTCGGCCGGCGACTTGGTAATGCGCAGCGCCTGACGCGGGGTCAAGTCGGCGGCGGCGAACAGGGCGAGCAATTGCGGCCGCGTCCACCCGGTTTGCAGATATTCAATGATGACCGGCGCGTAGCCGGCGGCCTCGACGATCTTGACGACATTGCGCGAGGTCCCGCATTCGGGATTGTGGTGGATCACGATGGTCATGGCGGGTCTCTTGCTGGCTAGGTCATGTCACGTTTTGATTGCATCAAAACCCATGACCCTGGTTTTTGAGTGGTCGCATGTTCGAAGCGTAAAACCGGTATCCGCTTTTGCTGAACATGCTCTAATG
>JAHJQZ010000055.1 GCA_018818925.1 Alphaproteobacteria bacterium | reverse complement strand
CAGGCGCAGATCCTGCATCTGATCAAGGACCTGCAGGCCCGCTACGGCATGGCGGTGATCCTGATCACGCACGACCTGACCATCGTTCGCCAGTTCTCCGACTACGTCTACGTCATGCAGAATGGCGAAGTGAAGGAGCACAACCGCACCGAGGCGGTGTTCTCCAATCCGCGCCATGCCTATACACGGCATCTTCTGGCCTCCGAGCCCAAGGGCATCGCCAATCCGCTCGGCAAGGACACCGGCACCATCCTTTCGGGCGAAAGCATCCGCGTGGCCTTTACCCTGAGGCGCGGCGGCATGTTCTCCCGCGACTATTTCGATCTCGTTGCCGTCGACGGCCTCGACCTCGATCTCAAGCGCCACGAAACCCTCGGACTGGTCGGGGAAAGCGGCTCGGGCAAGACGACGTTCGGCCAGGCGCTGATCCGGCTGATTTCGAACAAGGGCGGCAAGATCGTCTTCGACGGCCAGAACATCGAACAGTTCACGCCGCGGCAGATGCGCCCCCTGCGTTCGCGCATGCAGATCGTCTTCCAGGACCCCTATGCCTCGCTCAATCCGCGCATGTCGATCCGCCAGATCATCGAGGAAGGGCTGGTCGTTAACGGCATGGGCAATGGCCGCGAGCGGCTCGACCGTGTCCGGCAGGCGCTCCAGGATGCCGGCATGCCGACCAACATCCTGTCGCGCTTTCCGCACGAATTCTCGGGCGGCCAGCGCCAGCGCATCGCCATCGCCCGCGCCATCGCGCTCGATCCGGAATTCATCCTTCTGGACGAGCCGACCTCGGCGCTTGATTTGTCGGTGCAGGCGCAGATCATCGACCTTTTGCGCAAGCTGCAGGACGAGAAGGGCCTTTCCTACCTGTTCATTTCGCACGACCTCAAGGTGGTCAGGGCGCTCTGCCATCGTGTCATGGTCATGCAGAACGGCAAGATCGTCGAGCAGGGTCCCGTTAGCGAAGTCCTGACCCGACCGAAAACCGAATATACCGAACGCCTGGTCAAGGCCGCGTTCGAGATCGCAGCCTGATCCGGAGTATCCTCATGTCCACATTCCCCAAGATCACCTTCATCGGCGCCGGCTCGACCGTGTTCATGAAGAACATCGTCGGCGATGTCCTGCAGCGCCCGGCGCTCACCGGGGCGACAATCGCCCTGATGGACATCAATCCCAGGCGCCTCGAGGAATCCGAGATCGTGGCGAAAAAAATCGTCGCGACGCTCGGCGTGCCGGCAAGGGTCGAAACCACTTCCGACCAGCGCGCCGCACTGACGGGCGCCGATTTCGTTGTCGTCTCCTTCCAGATCGGCGGCTACGAGCCGGCCACCGTCACCGATTTCGAGATTCCGAAGACATTCGGCCTTCGCCAGACCATTGCCGACACGCTCGGCATCGGCGGCATCATGCGCGGCATCCGCACCGTGCCGCATCTGTGGAAGCTCTGCGCGGACATGGAAGAGATCTGCCCGGATGCCATCATGCTGCAATATGTCAACCCGATGGCGATCAACACCTGGGCGATCGCGGCGAAATATCCGCGGATCAGACAGGTGGGCCTGTGCCATTCGGTGCAGGGCACTGCCATGGAGCTGGCGCACGATCTCGACATTGCCTACGACAAAATCCGCTACCGTTCGGCCGGCATCAACCACATGGCCTTCTTCCTCAATTTCGAAGAGGTTATGGCGGACGGCTCGCATCGCGATCTCTATCCCGACCTCGTCAGGGCCTATGCCGAGGGCCGCGCCCCCAAGCCCGGCTGGAACCCGCGCTGCCCCAACAAGGTGCGCTACGAGATGCTCAACCGGCTCGGCTATTTCGTCACCGAGAGTTCGGAGCATTTCGCCGAATACACGCCCTGGTTCATCAAGCGCGACCGGCCGGACCTCATCGCCAAATTCGGCATTCCGCTCGACGAATACCCCAAGCGCTGCATCGAGCAGATCGAGCGCTGGGAGCGCGAGGCCGAGGAGTTCCGCCAGGCCGACAAGATTCATGTCGAAGCGAGCAGGGAATACGCCTCGGCCATCATCAACTCGGTGGTGACCGGGGAACCTTCGGTCATCTATGGCAATGTGCGCAATACCGGCCTGATCACCTCGCTGCCGGAAGGCTGCGCCGTCGAGGTGCCGTGCGTTGTCGATCGCAACGGCATCCAGCCGACCCATGTCGGCGCCCTGCCGCCACAGCTCACCGCCATCATGCGCACCAACATCAACGTGCAGGAACTGACGGTCCGGGCGCTTCTGGAAGAGAACAAGGAATATATCTACCACGCCGCCATGATGGACCCGCATACCGCCGCCGAGCTCGACCTTTCCCAGATTTGGGATCTCGTCGACGACCTTATCGTCGCCCATGACGACTTCCTGCCCGAATGGGCGCGCGGGCCGGTCAAGCGGCGCGGCGCCTGAACGCGGCGCGCGAGACGACGGTGGCACAACTCGCCCGTCACATCGCCATCGTCGGCGGCGGCACCGCCGGCTGGCTGGCGGCGCTGATCCTTGGCGACGGCGCCCGACGGGCCGGCGGCGACATCCGCCTGACCATGATCGAGTCCTCGAAAATCCCGACGATCGGCGTCGGCGAGGGCTCGACCGCGGTCTTTCGGCAGATGCTCAGGCAGTTCGGCCTCGACGAGTTCGAATTCCTTCGCCAGACCGACGCGACGATCAAGTACGGCATCCGTCACAAGGACTGGCGGCGACAGGGGGTAACCTATGACGGGCCGATCGATGACCCGCATCTGGTCTGCGAGACGCCGCCGGGCGTCGCCTCATCCTGGCTCAACCAGTATTGCATCGCCTCGGGACGGTCGGTCGCCGAGCCGCACCTGTTCACCTATTTGATGGACCGCGGCAAGGCACCCTATGCCCAAAAGCTGGATGGAAGCTTCGTGCCGGCCGGTCCCTTTCACCACGCCTTCCATTTCGACCAGGCGCTGGTGGCGAAATATCTCGCCAGGAATGTCCCCGGGGTCGAGCGGATCGACGCCCAGGTCACCGGCGTTTCGCGCAATGCCGAGACAGGCGACATCGAAACCCTGCTTCTTGATGAAGACCGCTCGCTCGATGCCGATTTCTTTGTCGACTGCACCGGCTTCCGCCGTGCCCTGATCGGCAAAGAGATGGGCGGCCAATGGGTGAGCTATGTCGACAAGCTGCCGGTCAACCGTGCCATGCCCTTCTGGATCGATCTTGCACCCGGCGAGCAGATCAACCCCTTCACCCTGGCCTGGGCTCGCGAGGCCGGCTGGATGTGGTCGATCCCGACCCGCACCCGCTATGGCTGCGGCTATGTCTATTCCGACCGGTTCAGAACGCCCGAACAGGCCCAGGCCGAGATCGAGGCGGCGCTCGGCCGCAAGATCGAGCCCCGCAACGACATCAAGATAAATTCCGGCCGGCTCGACACGGCCTGGATCGGCAATTGTCTGGCGGTCGGACTCAGTTCGAGTTTTCTCGAACCGCTCGAGGCGACCTCGATCCACGGCACCATCGTGCAGCTTCTGCTGTTTGCGCAAGCGCATCTGAATGCGGACCGGGCCGATATCGCCCGCCATCGCGACGCCTACAACGCCATCGTGGCTCGTCAGGTCGACGACTTCATGCGCTTCATCAACATGCACTATGTCTCCGAACGCCGGGATACCGCGTTCTGGCAGGCCGTAGCCGGGGAATTCATCCTGCCGGAGACGCGCGAGCGCCTGGCCTTCTGGTCCGGGCACACGCCGCGCCGCGCCGATTTCGCTCCGTTCCCCTTCCGCCTTCCGCATGTGGAGGAGCAGTTGTTCTATCCGGTGCTCGACGGGCTCGGTCTTCTCGATCGCGACCTGGCGCGCGCCGAACTGGCGGCAGCGCCGCAACTGCGCGCCCATGCCCGCAAGACCGCCGAGAGCCTGACGCGAGAATACAGGCAGGCCGCCCTCCGAACGCTCGGCCACAGAGAATTTCTAGATGGGCTTGTCGCCTGAAAGGAAAAGACAAATGCGTGACAGCTTCAAGATCGCCATCGTCGGCGCCGGCTCGGTCGAGTTCACCCGCAAGCTGGTTTCCGACCTTCTCAAGGTGCCCGAATTCGCCGGCATCGAGATCGCCCTGACCGACATCAACCAGCGCAATCTCGACATGGTCGCAACGATCCTCAGGCGCATCGTCGAGGTGAACGGGCTGCCCGCCACGGTCACTGCCACCACCAACCGCCGCAAGGCCTTCGAAGGCGCGCGCTATGTCATGAGCGTGGTGCGAGTCGGGGGCCTCGAAGGCTTCAAGGCCGACATCGACATTCCGTTGAAATACGGCGTCGACCAATGCGTCGGCGACACGCTCTGCGCCGGCGGCATCATGTACGGACAGCGCAACATCCCGGTTATCCTCGATTTCTGCAAGAACATAAGGGAGGTCTCGGAAACCGGCGCACGCCTGCTCAACTATGCCAATCCCATGGCGATGAACACCTGGGCCGCCAATACCTATGGCGGGGTGGAAACGATCGGGCTGTGCCACGGCGTCCAGCATGGTGGCGAGCAGATCGCCCGCATTTTCGGCGTTGCCGACGACGAAGTCGATTTCATCTGCTCGGGCATCAACCACCAGACCTGGTACATCGACATTCGCGTCAAGGGGCGGAAGATCGAAAAAAACGAGCTGATCGAGCGTTTCGAGGCGCATCCCGTCTATTCGAGCCAGGAGAAGGTTCGCATCGATGTCCTCAAGCGCTTCGGCTACTATTCGACCGAAAGCAACGGCCATTTGAGCGAATACCTGCCCTGGTACAGGAAGCGCCCCGAAGAGATCGGCAAATGGATCGACATGTCCGAGTGGATCCATGGCGAGACCGGCGGCTATCTGCGATTTACCACCGAGAACCGCAACTGGTTCGAAACCGATTATGACGGCATCGTCAAATCGGCGGACGTGCCGCTCACCGAATACAAGCGCACCACCGAGCACGCCAGCCATATCCTCGAGGGCATCGAGACCGGACGCGTCTATCGCGGCCACTTCAACGTTGTGAACAAGGGTGCGATCACCAATCTGCCCGACGACTGCATCATCGAAAGCCCCGGCTTTGTCGACCGCTTCGGCATCAACATGGTCGAGGGCATCACCTTGCCGATCCAGTGCGCCGCCACCTGCAACGCCTCGATTTCCGTCCAGCGCATGAGCGTCGAGGCGGCAGTCAAGGGCGATATCGACATGCTCAAGCTCGCCATGCTGCACGATCCGCTGGTCGGCGCCGTGTGCTCGCCCGAGGAAGTCTGGCAGATGGCGGACGAAATGCTCGTGGTCGAGGCCGAATGGCTGCCGCAATATGCCGACGCCGTTCCCGCCGCCAGGGAGCGACTGGCCAAGGGCACGGTCAAGACGCGCGATTGGAAAGGCGCGGCGCGGAAAACCGTGTGAGGTCGGCCCGAAGGGCCGATGGCCGACAGGCTCGCGATGAAGTGGCGCTGGCGATAGCGCAGCATGGCACAGGGCGGCGGCAAAGGAGATGCCCGGCCCACCGCAATCGGATATTTGAGCCTGTTCAGCAAAAGTGGATACGGCTTTTCCGCTTCGAACATGCGACCACTCAGTGGCTGAGGTCATGTGTTTTGAGTCCCTCAAAACGTGACATGACCTCGCTGAGCGTTGCCGCGCACCGTTCGGGGCGCGGGTCGCGACGGGGCCGCCGGGGCGCATGTTTGGCGCCGCCGGCAAGGATGGAGACAGCGATGATCCCGGTGTTCGATGGCCATAACGACGTGCTGGGCCGGCTCATGGAAAAAGGCGTCGAGTCTCCGGTCAGCGCCTTTCTTTATGGGTCGCCGGATGGGCATATCGATCTGCCGCGCGCCCAGAGGGGCGGCATGGCCGGCGGGCTCTTCGCGGTGTTCTCGCCATCGCCCGGCAGTTTCAAGTTCGCCGATTACAAAACGCCGGATGGCGTCGAGGTGCCGCTGCCGCCGGCCTTGCCGATCGAGCCGGCGCGTGCCACGGCACTCTGGCAGATCGCTCTTTTGCTGCGCATCGCGCGGCAGTCGGCCGGCCGGGTCGCGGTGTGCCGCGACCGGAGCGCGATCGACGCGGCCATGGCAGCCGGAAATCTTGCCGTCGTTCCGCACATGGAAGGAGCCGAGGCCATCGATCCCGACCTAGCGATGCTCGAAGTGCTCCACGCCTCGGGCCTGAGGTCGCTCGGCTTGGTGTGGAGCCGGCCCAACCTGTTCGGCGAGGGCGTGCCCTTCCGCTTTCCGAGCGGACCCGACACCGGTCCCGGCCTGACCGATGCCGGCAAGGCCCTGGTCAGGGCGTGCAACGAACTCGGCATCCTGGTCGATGTTTCGCATCTCAACGAAAAGGGCTTCTGGGACGTGATCGCGCATTCGGATGCGCCGCCGGTCGCGACCCATTCCAACGCCCATGCGCTCTGTCCCGCGTCGCGCAACCTGACCGACCGCCAGCTCGACGCCATCCGCGAGCGCGATGGCATGGTGGGCGTCAATTTCGCCACCTCGTTCCTCAGGAGCGACGGCGACATGCGTCCCGATACCGGCGTCGAGCTGCTGGTGCGCCAGTTCGACTATCTCGTCGAGCGGCTGGGGGAGACGCGGGTCGGTCTCGGTTCCGATTTCGACGGCGCCGTCGTTCCCGAAGCGATTGGCGACATCGCCGGCGTTCAGCTGCTGTTCGAGCGCCTTTCCGAGCGCGGCTACGACCGGCCGCTGCTCGAACGCATCGGCTACCGCAACTGGCTCGACGTCCTCGGCAGGACGATCGGATAGGGAATTGCGCGGCAGTTTGCGCCGGCGTCACGCCGCGAGGCGGGCATAACGGATGTCGCGGGCCAGCCAGCAGCCGAGCACGAGGCTTGAGACGGCGCCGGAGGCGTCGCGTTCGACGCGGATCGTCCAGTTGCCGGGGGCGGGGGCATCGAGAGCGCGGCGCGAGGGCAGGACCCAGAGGTCGTCGGCGACCGGATAGATGGGTATGATGTCGCCGCGGCCGAGAAAGCCCTCGAAATAGCCGAACAAGGCGCCGCCGGAGGCGCCGATCTCGAAATGGGCGTCGAGCTCGCGGGCATGATAGCGGCCGGCGATGTCGGGCCGGGGCCGGCCCGTGACGCGCCGTGCCGTGCCCCGGAGGTTTTCCCGCCAGCGTTCGTAGTCGAACTCGCCGCTCCGGCGCCTGAGCGTGACGGCGGGCGAACGGGCGGTGTCGGCGGCGTCGATGCAAAGATGCTCCGGTTCGGCGGTGAACCAGGAGGAGAGCCCGGTGCGATCCGGGGCGAGCATCCACAAAAGGCCGGTCTCGGGATCGAGATAATTGCCGGCCCAGCCGGGATCGGCGGCGCCTTCGGGCTCGGCGTCCGGCGGCAGGCCGAGGGCGGCGCGCATCAGCCTGAGGGCCGCGTCATGGGCGCTCGCCTCGTGGTTGAACAGCACCACGACCGACACCCGCTCGGACGGCGCGTAAAGGCGGTAGGCCCGGAAGCCGCGCAGCGCGCCGCCATGCCCGGTGGTTGCGACCGAGCCGATGCGGTCATGCGCGAGGCCGAAGCCGTAGGGAGCGGCCCGGCCGTCCGAAAAGGTCTGGGGCGCCGAGAGGCGGCGGTAGAGCCCGGATTCGTCGTCGCGCGTTGCATCGATGTGGCGCTCCCAGGCGAGCATATCGTCGAGCGAGGCGGAGATGCCGGCATCTCCGCTCCACACGATGCGGTTGACCGCCGGGAAGAAGCCGACGGCCGGGTTGCCTTCATGGCCGACGGTGCCGTCGGCGGGCAGGGTCGTGTCCGCAATGAGTTCGGCGGTCGGCATGCCGGCCGGGTCGAAGAGGCGCCGGCGCAGAACCTCGCCGAGGGAGCGGCCCGAGACCTCCTCGATCAGGTCGGACAGGAGCCGGAAATTGCCGTTCGAATAGGAATAGCGGCTGCCCGGCGCGAAATGGGTACTGCGCATGCGCGCGAACAGCAGACGGGCGTCCTCGCGCCGGAAGACGTCGCCCGGATTGGCGCCGTGCAGGCCGGTCAGGGCCCAGTAGTCCCTGAGGCCGGACTGGTTGTGGCACAGATGCCGGATGCGCGGGCGCGCGGTCTCGAAATTCGGCAAACCGGTTTTAAGAAACCCGTCATGGTCGTCCGGATCGCCGACGAGCGACAGCAGGGCACCGCAGGTGAACTGCTTGGAGATCGAGCAGACGGGAAAGCGCGTCGCCGTCGTCACCGGCAGGTGCCGCTTCGGATCGGCATGGCCCCAGACATGGCTGAGAACGACCGCGCCATTTCTCGTCGCGCCGACCGCGCCGCCGGGTCCGCGCACGGTTTCCGCAAGCCGCGCGGCGGCGGTCTCAAGAGCGGAGGGTTCGAATGACGGCATTGGAGATCCTCGGGAGTGTGGGGCGCCGATGGGCATCAAAGGAACTGACCGAGAGCGTCCTGAATCCGCGACAGGATCTCCATGTGGCCGTCGACCCGCGCGCCGAGGGCGGCGATGACGTCCTGGATCAAGAGGTTGAGGGCGAAATGCAAGCCGACCGGCATGCCCATGAAGAAGCTGGACTCGTTGGGCAGCACCACCACATGCGGGGTCTGGTCCTTGGCCCAGTCGCAGAACTCGTCGCAGAAGAAGACGACGTCGATGCCGGCTTCCGCCGCCGTCCCGAGCAGTAGGGGACCTTCGGCGGCATAGCGGAAATTATCGATCATGATCAGCGTTTTGCGCGACACCTGGTCGGTGAACATGTTGCCGAACACGCCGTCGACCGTGTCGAGCGGGGTGACGTTGTTCCTGACGTAGCGCAGTCGCTGGCAGAGGCCGTCGGCGAGATAGCGCATGGACTGGAAGCCGGCGACATAGACCATGTCGGCCTCGGCGGTGAGCCTGACAATCTCGGCCCAGGCATCGGTCCGCCGCAGGGCCATGGCCTTGCCCAGGGCGATGCCGGCCATGGACAGGTCGGTGTCGTCGCTGCGCGTGCGCGACGCCTTATAGCTTTCAAAACGCGAGGCGATCCGGCTGGCGCGCGGGCCGTAGAGATCGTCCTTGACGCTTTCGCGCGCCGCCGCGGCACTGTCGAAGCCGAGCTTCCTGAAAAAGCGCGTCAGCGTCATCGGGCTGACGCCGATCTTTTCGGCAAGGGCCGCGCCGCTTTCCACCGCGATCGCCTCGGGGCGCGCCGACAGATAGGCGGCGATCCGCGCCTCGTGCTTGGTGAGCGCGCTCGCCTGCGCGCGGATGGCGTTCAGAAGCCGGTTCTGCACGCTCTCGTCCTCACGATGCCTCCGGCGCCGGCGGTGCGGTCCGGCCGGAGCTGAACCCTTCACTGGCGACGAAAAGCCGATGGGTGTAGTCGGCGGAAAACTCGCGCGTCTCGAGCGCCCTGCTGGTCAGCAGTTCGACGATGCGGCCGTCCTTCATCACGACCAGGCGGTCGCACATGTGATTGACGATGCCGAGGTCGTGGCTGACCATGACGAAGGTCAGGTTATGCCGGGCCCGGGCCTGTTCCAGAAGATTGAGGATCTCGGCCTGGATCGAGGCGTCGAGCGCCGATGTCGGCTCGTCGAGAAGCAGAATCTTCGGTTCGGTGATCAGGGCGCGGGCGATGGCGATGCGCTGGCGCTGGCCTCCGGAAAGCTGGTGCGAATAGCGGAACCTGAAGCCAATGCCGAGGCCGACCTCGTCGAGCGCCCGGGCGATGCGCTCTTCCTTGTTGTCGAGCCCGTGGATGATGAGCGGTTCCCTCAGGAGCGCGTCGACCGTCTGGCGCGGGTGGAGCGACGCATAGGGATCCTGGAAGACCATCTGCACGTCGCGATAGAAGCGCCTTTGACGGCGCTTGCTGGAATAGGCTTGCCCGTCGACCATGAGGCCGCCGGCGTCGAAATGATTGAGGCCGGCGACCGCCCGCAACAGGGTCGACTTGCCGGATCCTGATTCCCCGACAATGCCGAAGGACTCGCCTTCAAGGACATCGATGGAGACGCGGTCGAGGGCAACGAAGCCATCGAATTCCACAACCATTTCGGATACCACGAGGATGCCTGTCATGCGGCCCATTCCGGCTGGCGGTCGAGCACCGGCAGCGGGTGCCGGTGAACGCCGATTTGCGGCAGGCAGTTCAGCAACCCCTTGGTGTAGGGGTGGGTTGCGTTCTTGAGATTTGCGGACGGCAGTTCCTCGACCATCTTGCCCGCATACATGACCAGTACTCGATCGCAGAAGGACGAGACGAGCCTCAGGTCGTGCGAGATGAAGATAAGCCCCATGCCGCGCTCGCCGACCAGCTTGTCGAGGATCTTGAGGACCTCGAGCTGGACCGTCACGTCGAGCGCCGAGGTCGGCTCGTCGGCGATGAGCAGTTCGGGCGAACACACCAGCATCATGGCGATCATGGCGCGCTGGCCCATGCCGCCGGAGACCTCGTGCGGATAGAGCGTGAACACGCGCTCTGGGTCGCGGATCTGCACGGCTTCGAGCATGGAAAGGGTTCGTTGCCGCGCCTCCCGATTGCCGATCCTTTCATGGGTCCTGAGCGTCTCGACGATCTGGCGGCCGATGGTCATGACCGGATTGAGCGAGTATTTCGGGTCCTGAAGGATCATGGCGATGCTCTTGCCGCGCATGATACGTCTTTGCCGGGCCGGAATGCGCATCAGGTCGATATCGCCGAACTTGAGCATGTCGGTTTCGACAATGGCATTTCTGGCCGTGAGGCCCATGATGGCGCGGCCGGTCTGCGATTTGCCGGAGCCGGATTCGCCGACAATGCCGAGGCGCTCGCGCCCGAGCGAGAAGGAGACGCCGCGCACCGCCTCGCTGACCCCGGTGCGGGTCGGATAGGTGACGCGCAGGTTCTTAACCGTCAGCAGCGCCGTCACTGCCCGCCCTCCTTGGGGTCGAGGGCGTCGCGCAGGCCGTCGCCCAAAAGGTTGAAGCCGAGGCTGACGATCAGGATGGCGAAACCGGGCATGGCCGCGACCCACCACTGGTCGAGAATGAACCGCCGCCCGTCGGCAATCATCGCGCCCCATTCGGGCATGGGCGGCTGGGCGCCGAGGCCGAGAAAGCCGAGGCCGGCGGCGGTCAGGATGATGCCGGCCATGTCGAGCGTGACGCGAACGATCAGTGAGCTGAGACACAGCGGCATGACGTGCTTCAAAACAATGCGGACCGGCGAGGCGCCCATCAGCTTGACGGCGGCGATGAAGTCCGATCTGCGGAAGGTCATGGTCTCGGCGCGGGCGATGCGGGCATAGGGCGGCCACGAGGTCAGCGCGATGGCGATGATGGCATTCTCGATGCCGGGGCCGAGGGCGGCGACAAAGGCAAGGGCCAGGACGAGCTTGGGGAAGGCGAGGAAGATGTCGGTGACGCGCATGAGAACCGCATCGACCCAGCCGCCGGCATACCCGGAGACGGTGCCGACGATCAGGCCTACGGGGGCGGCGATGATCGCCACCAGCGCGACGACGGCGAGCGTGATCCGCGATCCGACGATGAGGCGGGACAGGATGTCGCGTCCCTGTCCGTCGGTGCCGAGCACATAGCCCTCGGTCAGCGGCGGCCGGAGCCGGGCACCGGCCAGATCGCCGATGACCGGTGAATGCGGGGCGATGAGGGGAGCCATGGCGGCAATCAGGATCAGCGCGACGATGATCACGAGGCCGGCGATGGCAAGGCGATTGCCGGAGAAACGCCGCCAGATGACATAGGCGCGCCCGAGTTGCGCCTGATGTCGGGACGCCGGTTCTTCGGACAAGAGCCAGGCACGGCTGTAGGGTCTTGCCGTCTCGATAGGAGCTGTCATCAGTTGCGCGTCCTTGGATCGAGCGTCTTGTACAAGAGATCGGAGAACAGATTGATGCCGATGAAGACGGCACCGATGACGATGGTGCCGCCGAGCACGGCGTTCATGTCGGCGTTCTGCAAGGAGTTGGTGATGTAAAGGCCAAGGCCGGGCCAGGAGAACACCGTCTCGGTCAAGACCGATCCCTCGAGCAGCCCGGCATAGGAGAGGGCGACGACGGTGACCAGGGGCACCGCCGCGTTCCTCAGCGCGTGGAACCAGATGATCCGGGCTTCGCTGAGACCCTTGGCGCGGGCGGCGATGATGTATTCCTGGTTCAGTTCGTTGAGCATGAACGAGCGCGTCATGCGCGAGATGTAGGCGAGCGAGAAGTAGCCGAGCAGCGCGCCGGGCAGCAGAATATGGCGCCATGCATCCCAGAAGATGCTCCACTGCCCCGTCCAGGCGGCATCGACGAGATAGAGGCCGGTGATTGGCACGAAGGTGTACTCGTAGGCGATGTCGAGCCGGCCGGGATAGGCCGCCCATTTGAGCTGGGCGTAGAACACCAGCAGCGACAAAAGCCCCAGCCAGAAGATCGGCACCGAATAGCCGAACAGGCCGATGATGCGGACGATCTGGTCGACGATCGAATCGCGCCAGACCGCGGCGATAACCCCGAACGGGATGCCGATTCCGGCCCCGATCAGCGTACCAACGGTGGCCAGCTCGAGCGTTGCCGGAAAGGCGCGGCCGATGTCCTCGATCACCGGGTGGGTCGTCAGCACCGAGATGCCGAAATCGCCGGTCACGGCCTGCTTGAGATAGATGAGGAACTGCTGCCAGAGCGGCAGGTTGAAGCCCATCTCCTCGCGGATGCGCTCGACGACGCTCGATGGGGCGCGATCGCCGACGATGGCGAGTACCGGATCGATCGGGACGACGCGGCCGATAAAGAAGGTGACCGCGAGCAGTCCGAGAAAGGTGGTGACGAGAACCACGAGGAATCTCGCCACGCTGACCATGATACCGCGTGCGCGCCGGTAGCCGGCGCGCACGCTTGTCGTTTCAGTGCCTTTCACGGGCACCTCCCGCTAGTCCTTGGAGATCGGAGCAAGAAGGTTGGTGTCGAAGGACGGCCCGAGCTTGAAGCCCTTGACCTTGGTCGAGTAGGCGCCGTTCTCGGTCTGCTGGTAGATCATCACGAAGGGGCTGATCTCCTGCGACTTCTTCTGCAGCTCGACATACATGGCCGCACGCTTGTCGGCATCCATTTCGAGCAGGGCGGCCTTGGTCTCCTCGGTCATCGCACCCGGGTCCCAGGCATTGCGCCAGGCAAGAGTCTTGCTGCTGGCGTCGTCGGCATTGTCGGGATTGGAGACGAAGGTCTCGGCGTTCGAATTGGGATCCCAATAGTCCGAACCCCACTGGCCGATATAGATGTCGTGCTGGCGGGCACGATACTTGGTCAGTGTCTGCTTGCCGTCGCCGGGGATGATCTCGATGGTGATCCCGGCTTCCGCGGCGGTCTGCTGGAAGTTTTCGGCAATGCCGGTAACCGGCTGGGTGTTGCGCACGTCCATCGTGACCGAGAAGCCGTCGGCAAGGCCGGCGGATGCCAGCAGTTCCTTGGCCTTGGCGACGTCGAGCATATAGGGATTGTCCTCGATGGCGCCGAGCTGGCCGATGGGCAGGAAGGACTGGTGGATGGTGCCGATGCCCTTGATCAGGGTGGCGCCGATGGCGTCGTAGTCGACCAGATACTTCATCGCCTGGATCACTTCAGGCTTGGCCAAATTCGGGTTCTTCTGGTTGAGGGAGATGTAGTAGACGGTGCCCTTGGGCCGCGCCGTGATGGCGAGATCGGACTTGCTGGCGACGGCGTCGAGGTCGGATGGCGACAGGTTCCGGGCGATGTCGACGTCGCCGTTTTCGAGTGCTAGACGCTGGCCGGCGCTCTCCTTCATGTGGCGGTAGATCACGCGCTTCAGCGCGGGCGCTTCGCCATAATAGTTGTCGTTGCGTTCGAGCACGACCGCTTCATTGGCCTTCCAGGTGATGACATTGAACGGTCCCGAGCCAGCCGAATTGGTCTTGAGCCACTCGTTGCCGAAATCGGTGTCCCACTTGTAGGTGTCGGACGGGGTGACAGCCAGGGCATGCTCCGTCACCAGCGCCTTGTCGACGACCGAGGCCGGCGCCGACGACATAACGTTGAGCACGAAGCTCGAAGCGTAGGGCTTGTCGACGGTGAACGAGATGGTCAGGGGATCGATGGCCTTGACCATGTCGGTGACGTTGTCGCCATTCAGGCCGAACTGGTTGAACAGGAAGGCCGGGCTCTTGTCGAGCTTGACCAGGCGCTCGATCGAGAAGACGAAATCGTCGGCGGTGATCGGATTGCCGGACGCGAACTTCAGGTCGGGCTTGAGCTTGAACGTGTAGGTGAGACCATCGTCGGAGACTGTCCAGCTTTCGGCGAGGTCGAGCTCGAGCTTGCTGGGGTCGTCGACGTTGAGGCGGACCAGCAGGGAATAGGTGTTGCCGGTGACCTCAGCCGTCGAAAGCTCGAAGGCTTCCTGCGGATCGAGCGATATGATGTCGTCGATGGCAAAGGCTTCGACCAGCGTGTCGGTTGGCGTTGCGGCATAGGCCTGCGGCGCAAGGACTGACATGAATGCGACAGTCGCGCAGGTCATCAGCAGGCGTAATCTTTTCATGGCTTCCTCTTGAAACGATGTTTCGGGTCGTGGCGACTTGCGGCGCGATGCACTGGACGGGAACTGGCGGCAATCGCAACGCTCGCGCTTCTCGTCGGCCAAAACCGTATCTGATACACTTTGCCCAAACAAGCTTATTTGGTATGCATGTAACATTTCTGCATATAATGTAACCACTTGCGGATTGCGCGAACAAAGAGTGCAACTGTGCGGAACGGCCTGCCGACCGGCCGTGTGTCTTCGGGGAAAATCATGCTCGACCAGCGCCTCAACATCTTTCGGGCCGACCTCGCCGACGAACGGCTGAGGGGGCGGGTCGAAGCCGACCGGTTCGTGGCCGGAGTCTCGGCTCAGGCCCTCGCTCCCGTCGTTTCCGTCCATCGCGCCCCGGATGCCGGCGCCGTGGTCGATACGCAATTGCTTTTCGGCGAGACCGTGACGGTGTTCGAGCGCGAGGGGGGCTGGGCCTGGGTCCAGGCCGAAAGCGACTGCTATTGCGGCTATGTCCGCGACACCGCCCTGGGCGCCGTCGGCGCATCGACCCATTGCGTCGTTGTGCCGCGCACCTTCGTCTATCCGGGACCGGACAGGAAGAAGCCGATGCTGACGGCGTTGTCGATGGGCAGCCGCCTCGACATCCGCGAGGAGGTGGAGAACGGCTCGGCCCGCTATCTCGTGACCGCCACGGGCGATGCGGTGTTTGCCGCCCATTGCGCCCCGGTCGGCGCCGCCGGCGGAAGCGATTTCGTCGCCATCGCGGCGCTCTTTATGGAAACGCCCTATCTCTGGGGCGGCCGTTCCGGCTTCGGCATCGACTGCTCGGGCCTCGTGCAGCTCAGCATGCTGATGACGGGAAGGAGGGTGTCGCGCGATTCCGACATGCAGGCGCAATCGCTCGGCGCGGAGATCGGCCCCGACGCTCTGAGGCGCGGCGACCTCGTCTTCTGGCCGGGCCATGTCGGCATTCTGGAAGACGCCGAAACGCTATTGCATGCCACCGGCTTCACGATGCGCGTGACGCGGGAAAAGCTTACGATCGCCATCGCCCGCATTCGTGCCGAATCCGGCGATCCGACGGTCTATCGGCGCCCGTGACCGCCGTGGTCGCGGCGCGCATCGGCATTATTGTCCATCTGGAGCTGTTATGAGCAAACTCACCCTGACCGTCTGCGAAGAGGTCTTTCCCGTCGACGGCGTCTTCACCATTTCGCGCGGCTCGCGCACGGAAATCCACGCGGTGACCGTGATGCTGAGCGACGGCGAGACGACCGGCTGGGCCGAATGCATGCCCTATGCCCGCTATGAAGAGACGGTCGACGGGGTTATCGCGACGATCCGTTCGGTCGAGGCCGACCTTGCCCATGGCATGGACCGGCTTGCCCTGCAGGATCGCCTGCCGGCGGGCGCGGCGCGCAACGGGCTCGACTGCGCCTTCTGGGACTTCGAGGCCAAGCAATCGGGCAGGCCGGTCTGGCAGCTCGCCGGCCTCGACGAGCCCGGGCCGCTCGAAACGACCTACACGCTGTCGCTGGCGGCGCCCGAGAGCATGCGGGCGCAAGCGGCCAAGAATGCCGGGCGGCCGCTGCTCAAGGTCAAGCTCGGCACCGACAACGACATCGCGCGCATCCGCTCCGTCCGCGAGGGCGCGCCGAGCGCGACCATCATCGTCGACGCCAACGAGGGCTGGAGCGCGGCGCAATACAGCGACATGGCGCCGGTTCTGGCCGAACTGGGCGTGGCGCTCATCGAACAGCCGCTGCCGGCCAAGGCCGACGGCGCGCTTTTGGGCCTTGACCGGCCGGTGCCGGTCTGCGCCGACGAGAGCTGCCACACGCGCGCCTCGCTGCCCGGGCTTACCGGCAAGTACGATTTCGTCAACATCAAGCTCGACAAGACCGGCGGCCTGACCGAGGCCCTGGCGCTGAAGCAGGCGGCCCAAAAGGCCGGGCTCGGCATCATGGTCGGCTGCATGCTCGGCACCTCGCTCGCCATGGCGCCGGCCATGCTGGTGGCGCAGGGCGCGCGCGTCGCCGATCTCGACGGCCCGCTGCTGCTCGCGGCGGACCGTGAAACACCGATCCGCTATGTCGGCGCGCTGATGTCGCCGCCCGACAGGCGGCTCTGGGGCTAAACGGGAGCAGGGACGATCCGGCATGCCACGCCTTGACGACGACAGACTGCGCCAGCTCGCCGCGTCCTATCACACGCCGCTCTACGTGTTCGACGAGCAGACGATCCGCGACAAGTGCCGGGCGCTCAAGGCGGCGATCACCTACAAGGACACCACGATCCGCTATGCCTGCAAGGCCCTGACCCTGCAGGCGATCCTTGCCATCATGCGCGAGGAGGGGATGTGGATCGACGCCTCTTCGGTCAACGAGGTCCACCGGGCCCTGAGGGCCGGCTTCGCCCCCGAGGAAATCTACTATACCGGCGAAGGATCGACGCCGTCCGTCTACCGGTTCCTGGTCGACAGCGGCGTGCCGATCAATTGCACCTCGCTCGACCAGCTGCGCCTGCTTGGCGCCATCGCGCCCGGACAGGCCTGTTCGATCAGGGTCAATCCCGGCCGAGGCCATGGCGAGAACGACAGGACCAATACCGGCGGGCCCGGCTCCAAGCACGGCATCTATCACGACCGAATCGAGGAGGCGCGGGCCATCGCCGGTTCATTCGGTCTCAGGATCGTCGGCATCCATTCCCATATCGGTTCGGGCTCGCGGCCCGAGGACTGGCGGGTGTGGAACGCGATCAACCAGACCGTGCTCGCGATCGCCCGCGGCTTCGGCCCCGATCTCGAATTCGTCAATCTTGGCGGCGGCCTGCCGGTTCCCTACCGTCCGGGCGAAGCGCCCATGGACATCGTGGCCTGGGGCAGGGCGCTGTCGCGGAGCATGGCGGACTTTTCCGCCGATCTCGGCCGGCCTGTCCGCCTGTTCGTCGAGCCGGGGCGGTTCCTCGTGGCGGAAAGCGGGGTGCTGCTCGCCGAAATCCAGTCGCTGAAGAGCACCTCGGCCGAGGGCGGGGCGCGCGGCTACGACTATGCGATCGTCAATACCGGCCTCAATCACAATATCCGGCCGGCCATGTATGGCAGCTATCACGACATCAGATTCGTTCCCCGCGACGGCGCGCAAAGGGGCGCGGGAAAGGACTATGTCGTCGCCGGCTATCTCTGCGAATCCGGGGACGTGTTCACCACGGACGAGTGTGGCAGGCTGGCGCCGCGGCCCTTTCCTGAACTCCGGGTCGGGGACCTCATGGTCATGGCCAATACCGGCGCGTATAGCCACGCCATGAAGAACGAATACAACTCGATGAACCTGCCGGCCTCGGTGCTGGTCGACCCATCCGGACAGGCAAGGATCATCGAACGGCGCGGCACGCTCGACGACATCATGCGGCGCGAACTCGAGGTCTACAATCCGGCCCGCGCCATCGCTACGTAGCCGGCCGTGTCGCGCGCCGCCATCCGAGCGGGCGAAGGCAGGATCCTGATGGTCATGCCGCCCTTGGAGCGGCCCATGGCCTGGCTTCAGGTCGCCCTTTTTGCGCCCTGTCCGTTGCGGCGGACCTTGATGATGGCGGCATCGACCATGGCGCATTCCATGTTTGGAACCTCCGAGCATGCCGCGAAAAGTCGAACGAAAACACTGGCATTGCGACATTCGCTGAAGCGACGGAAGGCCGTGCTCCAGTTCCCGAACATGGCAGGCAGGTCGCGCCGCGGGCTGCCCACGCGGACAATCCACAATACCGTTTCGATAAATGGGGTTGTGTGCGTCCGGTGAACCCAAAATGCTCGCCGGAGTCCCTCCGAGTTCGCCTGCGACCACTTCAGGCGCCCATACTCTTCAGCGCACGCGGCCCGTCCCAATCCCGTCCCAGATGTGAATGGCCACAAAAACCCTGATGACGTGCCGAGAAATATCAAGGGCTTGGATGGTAGCGGAGGAGGGATTTGAACCCCCGACACGCGGATTATGATTCCGCTGCTCTAACCAACTGAGCTACTCCGCCCCGACAAGCGGCCAAGGGGTCGCTTGAGACTTTCCGCCGATGGCGGATGTGGCGCTTATTAGGGGGCGACCCTTGGTGTGTCAAGCTGGCAGCGCGCCGCGTCTGGCGGACGCGACAGGTGCCGGTTGCCGGAAACGCCGGCTCAGGACGCGACCGGGCCGGTATTGTCCATGTGTCTTGCCCGCCGCTTGCCGGGGAAGGGCACGATCTCGGCCGAACGCCTCGTTTCAGCCGGACCGGGCGCCGCTGTCAGCTTGGCGAGCCGCAGGCCGAGATGCAGCGGCGAGATCGGCTTGACCGCGACCTCGTCGACCCCGAAAACGCGGCAGCGCGAACGCGACCACGCGTCGACCTGGCGCACGATGGCGAGGACCGTGACCGGTCCCTTCATCCTCAAGCGCGACAGGATTGGCGCGAAACTCTCGTAAAAACCGCTGTCGAATTCGAAATTGCAGGCGACGACCGATGGCGCAAGGCCGGATTCCGCCAGGCCCGCCGCGTCCTCGAAGGCATGGATACGGATGTCGGGCCAGCTCGACAGCACCGATTCCGCGAAGGCGCTGAAGGCGGCATTCGGCGAAATGAAGGCGATGTGGGCAACGTCCTCGGGCATGCGCCCCCCAAAGCGGCATTGGTTAACAAATCATTAACATCGCCGATGGAGGGAGGCAAATATTCCGACCGGAACAGGCCTCAATATGAAAAAAGCCCGGCGTGCAAGCCGGGCTTTCGACGTTCTATGGCAGGGCCGTCGCGATCAGGATGCGGCGTCGAGCAGTTCCTCGACATAGGCCCAGTTGATCAGGCTGTCGACGAAAGCCTCGAGATATTTCGGCCGGGCGTTGCGGTAGTCGATGTAATAGGAATGCTCCCAGACATCGACGCCGAGCAGCGGCGTCGCGCCGTGAACGAGCGGGTTTTCGCCGTTCGGCGTCTTCATGATCGCCAGTTTTCCGTCCTTGAGCGCCAGCCAGGCCCAGCCGGATCCGAACTGGGTGGTACCGGCGGCGAGGAAATCGGCCTTGAACTTGTCGTAGCCGCCGAGATCGCCGTCGATCATGGCCTGAACCTTGCCCGGCAGGCTGGTGCCGCCGCCATTCGGGGCCATCCATTTCCAGAAGTGGACGTGGTTGTAATGCTGGGCGGCATTGTTGAACAGGCCGGCATTCTTGCCATGGCTCTGTCGGACCACGTCCTCGAGGCCCTGGCCTTCGAGGCCCGAGCCTTCGAGCAGCTTGTTGGCGTTGGTGACATAGGCCTGGTGATGCTTGTCATGATGGAATTCGAGCGTCTCGGCCGACATGTAGGGCGCGAGCGCGTCATAGGCATAGGGAAGGGCAGGCAGTTCAAAAGCCATGGATAGCCTCCTGAAATCCGGATTGGTCAGCATGTGCAAAGGGCCGTGCCCCCTTATAGGCAGCCAAGTGGACGGCAACAATGCCAAACGCGAGAAATTGACGCAGCTGCGTGGCGAAGTCCGCCACCCGTCAGCCCTGGTGGAGAACGGCCTCGGGATGAAAAAGCTTCCAGGAAAACCAGTATTCCTCGGAAATCGCCAGCCGGCGCAGGTCGTCGAAATTCGGGCCGGACACGGCCTTGCCGCGCGCCGTCCATACCGAGCCGCCCCGCAGGTCGCGCAAGTGCCCGTCGCCGGTCAATTCGAGATCGATTGTGCCGAGCGGCGTCCTTGTCGAGAAGGCATTGATGCCGCCGCCGGTCGAAACCAGCGCCACGCGCAGGTCGGCCAACGACACCACGCCCCGGTCGCGCACCGCCGCGCCGCGCACGGCGACGGGCGGCATGCCCTTCTCGCGCAGGCCGACGACCAGCGTGCGGGCCGGCAGCGACCCGTCGTGCCTTTGCCGCGAGACTCCGGGCGTCACCTCGCTGCCAACGATGCGCCGCCACAGGCCGGGGATCGGCAGATCGAAGGGCCTGAGGTCGCGTTCGGTGAAGCGGGCGAATTCCGGCACGTCGCCCGAACACCGCAATTCCTTGAAGGTCAGCATCTCGTAGGGCACCATGGTCAGTTCCGACGGGTGCAGCCTGCCGGTGATCGATTTGAACGTCGCCTGCTGGAAGAACGTCCCGGTCCTGCGGTCGGCGACGATCATGTTGGCGTTCTTGTACGAGCCGACAAAGAGCGGGCCGATATCGGTGACATCGAACGGGATGATCGAGCGGCACATGGCGCAATAGGTCAGCGCCACGATGCGGTCGCCGAAGCGGTCGTTGATGACGTGGTGGTGGATAAGGTGGTCGAGCGCATAGGCGCGCGCGACGCCAGAAAGGGTG
>JAHJQZ010000054.1 GCA_018818925.1 Alphaproteobacteria bacterium | reverse complement strand
GCCATGTCGACGCCGGTCGGGCATTCGCGGCGGCAGGCCTTGCACGAGACGCAGAGCTTGAGCGTCTCCAGCATCGCGTCGCTGGTGAAGGCGTCGGGGCCGAGCTGGCCCGATATCGCAAGGCGAAGCGTATTGGCGCGCCCGCGCGTGACGTCCCGCTCGTTGCGCGTGACGCGGTAGCTCGGGCACATCGCACCGCCCTCGAGTTTGCGGCATTCGCCGTTATTGTTGCACATCTCGACGGCACCCTGGAAACCGCCGGCGGCGCCCGAGTAGCCGGACCAGTCCAGCGCCGTTTCGATGCCCTGCACCTTGTAGCCGGGCTTGAAGCGAAACAGGCCACGGTCATCCATCTTCGAGGGGCGCACGATCTTGCCCGGGTTCAGGAGGCCGTCCGGATCGAAACGGTCCTTGATCTCTTCGAACAGCTCGATGGTTCGCCGCCCGTACATCTGTTCGTGGAATTCGGATCGCACGAGGCCGTCGCCGTGCTCGCCGGAATGGGAGCCCTTGTATTCGCGCACCATCTCGAATGCGGCCTCGGCGATGGCACGCATTTTTTTTGTGTCTTCCTCGAGCTTCAGATTGAGCACGGGGCGGACGTGCAGACAGCCGACGGAGGCATGTGCGTACCACGTGCCGGTGGTGCCGTGGCGTTCGAAGACCTCCGTCAGCCGCTCGGTGTAGTCGGCGAGGTGCTCGAGCGGGACGGCGCAATCCTCGATGAAGGAGACCGGCTTGCCGTCACTCTTCATCGACATCATGATGTTGAGGCCGGCGGCGCGGACGCCCCAGATCGCTTTCTGTTCGGCCGCGTCGGCAACCTTGACGACGGCGTTCGGCTCGCCAAGGTCGCCCATCAGTTCCATGAGCCGCTCAAGACGGCGGAGGTTTTCGGCCTGCTCGTCTTCGGCGAATTCAACGAGCAGCAGGGCGTCGGGGGCGCCGCGCACGTAGGTGTCCATGATCGGCCTGAACATCGCGATGTCGGATGCGAGTTCAATCAGTGTCTTGTCGACGAGTTCGACGGCGACGGGACCGAGTTCGACGATATGCTGGGCGGCCTCCATCGCGGCTCGGAAGGTCCGGAAATGGCAGATGCCGAGGGCTTTGTTGACCGGCTGGCGCGAGAGTTTCAGGCGGATCAGCTTCGACACGGCGAGGGTGCCTTCGGAACCGCAAAGCAGGGTCGCGGTATTGATCGGCTGGCCGGCCGCGTCGGGCAGGATGCTGTCGATCAGGTAGCCGCCGACACGACGGGATACCTCGGGAAAAGCACGCGCGATATGCTCGGATTCGCGCTCACCAAAGCGGCGCAGGTCGCGGAAGAGATCGCGGACGGTGTCAGGCATGTTGGCCCGTTCGAAGCCGGCGTCGAGTTCACCGAAATGCGCCTCGGTACCGTTGGCAAGCCAGGCGTCGATGGCACGGACGTTGTCACGCATGATGCCATAGCGGATCGACCGCGTGCCGCACGAGTTGTTGCCGGTCATGCCGCCGATCGTTGCCCGGCTCGACGTCGATACATCGACCGGGAACCAGAGGCCGGATGACTTGATCCGGCGGTTGAGATCATCCATCACGATGCCGGGTTCGACGACAACCTCGCCGGCATCGAAATTCGTCTCGACGATGTTGTTGAGATGCTTCGTGAAGTCGATGACGAGCGAACGGCCGACGGTCTGGCCGGATTGCGAGGTGCCACCGCCACGCGGCAGGACGGTGACGCCTTCCTCGCGTGCGATGGCAAGGGCGGCACCGACGTCCTCCATTCGTTTTGGGACCACGACGCCGACCGGTTCGATCTGGTAGAACGAGGCATCGGTCGAATAGCGGCCGCGGCTTTCGGCATCGAACAGCACTTCGCCTTCGATTTCGCGGCGCAGGCGGTCGGCAACCCGATGGTTCGGCGGGACGTGTATGTTCATCGGCGGGGCCATCCAATCTTCCGAGGCCGATCAGGCGGCTGGACCGGTTCGGCGTCAAGTTTTCGCTTGCGCGCAAATTGTATACAATTATAACGCTTGTCAATCTTGAAGCGCCAGGGAGCGGCATGTCATGTCAGCAAACGCCACAAACGAGCCGCGGATTGCGGGCCGTCATTTTCTGCAAATTCCCGGTCCGTCGCCGGTTCCGGACCGCATTCTGAAAGCCATGGCGATGCCGGTGCTCGATCACCGCGGGCCTGAATTCCAGAAACTCGGTCACCGGGTCCTTTCGGGCATTAAGACGATTTTCAAGACCGACCAGCCGGTCGTGATTTATCCTGCCTCGGGCACTGGCGCCTGGGAGGCGGCGCTCGCTAACACGATGTCACCGGGCGACAAGGTCCTGATGTACGAGACCGGTCACTTCGCGTTCCTTTGGCAGGGGCTTGCCAGAAAACTTGATCTCGTGCCGGAATTCATCGAGGGCGATTGGCGCCATGGTGTCGACGCGGCGAAGATCGAAGCGCGCCTCAAGGCCGACAGCGGCCACGAGATCAAGGCCGTCTGCGTCGTGCACAACGAGACGGCGACCGGGGCTACATCACATATCGACCAGGTGCGCGCGGCGATCGACGCGGCGGGGCATCCGGCGCTGCTGATGGTCGATACGATTTCGGGGCTCGCGTCGGCCGACTACCGGCATGACGAGTGGGGCGTGGACGTGACGATCTCGGGCAGCCAGAAAGGTCTCATGTTGCCGCCTGGTATCTCGTTCAACGCCGTTTCCGAAAAGGCGCTCGGGTTTGCAAAGACGGCGGCCCTGCCCAAGAGTTACTGGGGCTGGGAGGAGATGATCGCCAATAACAAGAACGGCTTCTTCCCCTACACACCGTCGACCAACCTGCTTTACGGGCTTGCCGAGGCGATCGACATGC
>JAHJQZ010000053.1 GCA_018818925.1 Alphaproteobacteria bacterium | reverse complement strand
GGCGAAAGCGTCCTCGCCGAGCCGGGTCAGGAAATGCACCTCGCCGCCGGCGCGAGCGGCCGCGACCGCCTGGTTGGAGCCCTTGCCGCCCGGACCGAGCATGAAGCTGACGCCGGCGAGGGTCTCGCCGATCCGCGGCAAGCGCTCGGCACGATAGCTCGTGTCCGCCATGAAAACGCCGAGTACGGCGATCGATCCGATCGTGGACATCCTGGCCTCCCTGCCGGTCACGATTTCACGGCTTGGTCACGGCCGCAATCGGACAATTTGAGTCAGGGCCGCAATTCGATCGTCAGCCTGTCGGCGAAGTCCGGCAGGTCGATCCGCACGTCCGGGCCGACAAGCCCGAAGGTCGTTGGCTCGCCATCGATCAGCGCGGCGCGCGGCAGCACGCCGTCGGGCAGATGCCAGGAGAGCGTCATGGGCGCCAGTGCATCGCCGCGCGCGCGCGTCAGCGTCAGTGTGAGGCCGGATTTGCCGATGCGGATCAGATCGAAGTCGCCGTCCTGATAGGCCAGCGTCTCGCCGTCGTCGTCGTACCAGTCGAACTGACCGTCGCCTTCGCCGAACACGGTGAGCGCATGGGTGCCGCCGCCGGTATCGACCGGCACCACGGCGCCATCACGGGCCAGAAGCGGCAGGGCGAACACGCCGTCGCGCCAAAGCGGCAGTTCGGCATAGCCGCCATTCGAGACGAGCATGGTGCCGTCGCGGAAATCGTACCATTTGCCGCGCGGCAGATAGACCTTCGCCGCCTTGGCGCCGTAGGCGGCCACCGCCGCGCCGACGAGATCGCGGCCGATCATCTTGGTCGTCGATATGCCGACCGTGGCGCCGTCCTCGGGATAAAGGTAGTCAAGGCTCGGAAAGACCGGCTCGCCGTCGCGCCAGGCTTTGTGGGCCAGCGCATAGTAATAGGGCAGCAGGCGCCGGCGGAGTTCGAGACTGGCGCGGTTGGAGACAAGGTCGCCGATGCGGTCGGGGGCGGTCTCCCGGCAATTGCACAGGTTCTCGGTATGCGGCCGGATCGGCACTTCGTAGAGCGCCGCATAGGCAAGCCATTGCGTATAGAGTGCGTCCATCGCCGCGTCGCGGCTCGGGGCGCCGTCGAAATGGCTCAGGGCCGAGCGGCGGAAGCCGCCGACATCGGAACCGTAATAGTCGATACCCGACCACATCATGTGCGTCTGTTGCGGCATCTGGCCGATGAGCGACCAGAAGTCGGCGCCGGTATCGCCCGACCACATGGCGGCGCCGAGGCGCTGCATGCCGGCGGCGCCGGAGCGCGACATCATGAAGACGCGCCTGTCCGGCGCGTTGCGCCGGTAGCCGTCGGCAATGCTTTCGAGCCAGAGAAGGTTATAGGAATTGTGCACCTGCTCCTCGGTCAGGCCGTCGCCATAGCGATTGTCCGGATTGAACATTTCCGGCTCGCCGAGATCGGTCCAGTGCGCGACAACGCCCATGTCGACGAGCTTCTGGCGCTTAAGGTCGTGCCAATAGGCGCCTGCTTCCGGTGTCGCCCAGTCGATCATGCCGCCATGTCCCCACCATTGCCGGGCCGGGCCGGTCAGCAACGCCTCGCCCTCGGCGTCGCGGGCGAGAAAGCCGCGCTCGGCGAGGTCGGCGAATTCGGGCAGGGATTTGTCGACATAGGGCTCCTCGATCAGCATGGTGCCGATGCCGCGCGCCGCCAGCTCGGCGATCTTCTTCTTGGGTTCGGGAAAAGCCCTTGTGTCGAACTCGAGGCTGCCCATCCGGCTCGGACCGCCGGAATTGCCGACGCCGCCGAACCATTGCAGGTCGAGAACAATGCCGGCGACGGGAAAACCATTCTGATCGAGCGAGCCGAGCTTGTCGTCGAGCTCGGCCCAGGTGTCGAAGCCGTATTCGGACAGCCACAGGCCGAACATCGCCTTGGGCGGCACTGGCGGCGTGCCGGACAGCATCATGTATTTGCGCCTGAGCTCGGCGAGGCTGTCGCCGGTCAAGACGTGCAGGCGCAAATCGCCACCCTTGACCGTCAGTCGCCACGGTTCCATGGAAAAGTCCCAGACCTGCGGGTAGCGGTTGTCGAGGAAAAGGGCGAAACGGGTGCCGTCGCGATCGAAATAGGCAATGGGGATCAAGGTGTTGCCATTGGCGCCGCCGTTGAATCCGGTCATGGCGTTGAGGCCTTCGCGCTTGCTGCCGATGCGGTTGGCCCTCGCCTCGCCTTCATTGCCGAACTGCTGGCCGAGCCCGTAGACGGCGGATGCATCCGACATGAGGGCGACCGAGGTGCCGGTTTCGCCGGCCTCGGCGTCGCACAGGGCGAAAAGGTCCTCGCCCTCCGGGGTCGCGATCTCGAGACAGGTGCCGACCATGGTTGCGTTGACGCCGCCGGACGGGCCGTCTCTAGGTGGCGGCAGGGCGGCAAGCCAGGTCCTGGCCGTGAACGGCGTCGGATCGAAGCGGTCGGCGCTGCCGGCAATGTGCAGGGTCAGCATGCCGGTACCGCGCGGCTCGGCGCCGATCGAGACGCCGGGCGCAGCGGCGAAGCCGACAAGGCGCTCCCACCATGTGGCCCGAAGCGCAGGGTCGGTCACCGCCGCCTCGAAGGCGTCGCGAAACGCCGCCTCGCTCGAATAGGTGACATTGCGCAGCGGCCTGAGCGCGTCCTGCAAACGCGTCGGCATCTCGGCGCGCAGGCGGAACAGATCGGCGCCGCTCAGTTCGTAAAGCACCAGATCGGCCAGCCAGGTGATCTCGGCCCGCACCGGCGCGGCGACAAGCGCCAGAAGCATCGCCAGAACAAGCATCAGCCGTTTTTTGCGCATCGGTCGCTCCTTCCCCGTCACGGCGAGTGTAGGCCGCAACAAGCCCGCCGAAAACCCGGCCACGCGCCCAAGGCGACACCGAATGCGCGAGAGGCATGACACGCGATCCATACCGGACTGGCGGAGTCCAGACCGCTGGCGGTTGGTTCACTATTCCTTAGTCTACTTGTTCACTATTTCCGGATGGACGGGAATTGCGCTCCCGCAAAGGATCGCGGGCAATTGCTCCAGTCTTTATTAGCTTTTGTGTGAAAGTCTGGACTTGGAGTTGGCCCACATGGGAGCGAGACCATTGCGGTTTCGATGTGGTGCCAGGCGGTCGGGTGCTGAAGGTGCCGTCCGCCGATTGTGAGGAGAGGCGCATGCACGCCAGGACCGAGCGTATCGCGGTCGAGCCGGAAAGAAGCGGCACCAGGGTGCCGGATCATCTCATCGATGCCTTTGCAGACGCCAATTCGGCCGTTTCCGTCTTCGACGCGGCCGGACGGTCCGTTCATGCCAATGCCGAAATGCAAAGGCTCGAGGCAGCGCTCGGCGACGCCGTTGCTACTCTTGTCGGCCTTGCCCCGGATGACCGCACCAGCGCGGCCTTTGTCGATTTCGAGCGGTTCCGCGCCGGCCATCTCGACAAGCTGCGCCTGCGCTATGCCCTGCGCCGCGACACTGGCGCGCTATTGTGGATCGACCTGTCGGCCCGGCGCAAATCGTTCGCGCCGACACACGAGCCCTTGGCCGTCGTGCAGATTTTCGATGTCACCGAGGCCTATGAGGCGCGCGCCGAAATGGAGCGCAACAATGCCCGCTGGGAAACGGCGCTGTTCGCCGCCGGCCAGGGCCTGTGGGAACACGACAGCACGACCGGCAAGCTCTCGGTTTCGCAGGGTTGGAAACGGCTGCGCGGCATTCCCGACGCCGAGGAGGTCACCTTCGACCGCGAGACATGGCTGTCGCGCCTGCACCCGGAAGACCGCATGCATATCGACCAAGAATCGAGCAAGCAGGGCCGCGTCGACGGGCATGACACGCTCGAATACCGCGAACGCCACCGCGATGGCCATTATATCTGGATTTACAGCCGCGGCCGGCCCTACGCATGGGACGAGACGGGCCGGGTGCTGCTAACCATCGGCACCGACACCGACATCACTCGTCCCAAGGAAATCGAAAACGAACTGGCGCTCGAAAAGGAGCGGTTGAACGTCATTTTGCAGTCGATCGCGGACGGCGTGATCTCGACCGACGATGCCGGTACGGTCACCTTCATCAACAAGGCCGCAGTTCACATGACGGGCTGGTCGGCCGACGCCGCGCTCGGCCGGACGATCGACTCCGTGTTCGAGAGCTACGTCGAAAATTCCGGGCGCGAGCGCACCCGAACGGTCGAAAGCTGCCTCAGGCATGGTCGCGTCTTCCGTCCGTCCGGCTACACCAGGCTGAAAAGCAGGTCGGGCCGGTCGCGCTATGTGCGCGAGATCGCCGCCCCGGTGCTGAACGACAAAGGCAAGGTCATCGGCACGGTCATGGTGTTCCAGGATGCCACGCAGGTGCGCCGGTTCCAGCGCGAGCTCGAATACAGCGCCACCCACGACGCGCTGACCGGCCTGCCCAATCGCGCCGCTTTCGAAGCCTGCCTGCATGCGCAGATCGAGCAGGTCGCCGCGGGCGGATCGAGCCATGCGCTGTGCCTTGTCGATCTCGACAAGTTCAAGGCCGTCAACGACGGTGCCGGTCACTCGGCCGGCGACGCCCTGCTCAAGCAGATCGGGAGCGTCATCAAGGCAGCCTGCCGCACCGGCGACTATGTGGCGCGCCTCGGCGGCGACGAATTCGGCATCATCCTCAAGGACTGCAGCATCAAGACCTCGCGCCGCCTGATGCGCGCGATCATCCGCAAGATCGGGGCCTTGCGGTTCGAATGGCAGGAACAGACCTTCCGGGTCGGCGCCTCCATCGGCATCACCGCCATCGACGGCTCGAACATCAACGCCATCGAGCTCTATCGCAACGCCGACAATGCCTGCTATGCCGCCAAGCGCAACGGGCGCAATTGCGAGGTCGTGAGCGGCTAAGGCGCGGATTCCAAAAGAATTTTATGCACGCCTGCCGTTTTGTGCACGCCCTGCTATAGTTAATATATGGTATCCATTCGCTCGATCCGGAAAATTTGTATAAAACACATAGGTACTCATTGTTATCTATCATTTTTACATTTGTCGATTTGGCGATCTGCTCCAGTTTTTATTAGCTATTGTGTGCAACTCTGCGACCAGCAGGGGGCAGGATTGGTCCCGGGGCGATCCGACGGGTCCGTCCCTTCAGGCGCCGCCGGGAAAAACCGGCGCCCCCTTCTTGGAGGATCATGTGGACGCAAAGGCTAAGGTGATGCCGCTCTCGCCGCATCAGGCGGACGAACGGGTACCATCCATCCTCATCGACACATTTGCGGAAGCCAATACCGGCGTCGCCATATTCGACGCGGCGGGCGCAACGCTCTATGTCAATGCCGAGATGCAGGCGCTGGCGGACAAATTCGTCGGCGAAGTGAGCACGCTGGGCGACCTGATGCCGGAAGACCGCACCAGCGCCGCCTATATCGATTTCGAACGCTTCCGCGTCGGGCGCCTGGCGATCCTGAGGTCGCGCTATGCCATTCGCTGCGTCGACGGCTCGCTGTTGTGGGCCGACGTGTCGGCGCGGCGGCTTGCCGGCGACGGCATCGCGGCGCCGCTGATCGTCGTCCAGATCGTCGACATCACCGCCGAACAGGATTCACGGCGCAACGAAGTCTTGTGGGAGGCCGCGCTCGGGGCCGCGCGCCAGGGCGTGTGGGACCACGACGCCCGCCGTGGCACCGTCACCTATTCGCGCATGTGGCGGCGCATGCGCGGCATGTCCGAGAACGAAGAGGTCGACGGCCGCCGCGAGGTCTGGCTGGAGCGCCTGCATCCCGACGACCGGAAGCGCATCGAATCCGTGGTCGACAGGCAGGAAAGCGGCGAAGACGGCTTCGACGTGATCGAGTATCGCGAACGCCACCGCGACGGTCACTACATCTGGATCTACAGCCGCGGCAAGCCGATCGAATGGGACGAGAACGGCGTGCCGGTGCGCACGGTCGGCACCGATACCGACATCACCCGCATCAAGATGATGGAAGCGGAACTGGCGCTCGAAAAGGAACGGCTGTCGGTCACGCTGCAATCGATTGCCGACGGCGTGATCTCGACCGATCATGACGGACGCATCACCTTCATCAACAAGGCGGCCGAGCTGATGACCGGCTGGAACGTCGATGCCGCCCTCGGCGAACACATCGAAACGGTTTTCGACAGCCGTCCGGAAAACCAGCCGGACAGGCCTGCCAACCTGACGGCGCAGTGCCTGAAGGCCGGCCAGATTTTTCGAGCGACCTTCTATACGCGCCTCAAGGCCCGCAACGGACGGACGCGCTATGTGCGCGAAATTGCCTCGCCGGTGCTCGACGATGCCGGCGCAGCGATCGGGGCGGTCCTGGTGTTCCGCGACAGCACGCACCGCCGCAAGCTGATGCGCGAGCTCGAATATACCGCCTCGCACGACCCGTTGACCGGGCTCGACAATCGCGCCGCCTTCGAGCGGCATCTGGAGGCAAGCCTCGGTTCGGCCATTGCCGGCGAGGACCAGCACGCGCTGTGCCTTGTCGATCTCGACCACTTCAAGGCGGTCAATGACGGCGCCGGGCACTCTGCCGGCGACGCCCTGCTCAAGGAAATCGCCAAGCTCATCCGCGCGACCTGCCGTTCGAGCGACTGCGTCGCCCGGCTGGGCGGCGACGAGTTCGGCATCGTTCTCAACGATGTCAGCCTGAAGGAAGCCCGCAAGCTGGCGCAAAAGATCGGCGCGCGCATCGCCGGCCTGAAATTCACCTGGCAGGACGAATCCTTCATCTCAGGCGCCAGCATCGGCATCACAGCCATCGACGGCTCGGTGCAGACCGCCGGCGAGCTCTACCGCAATGCCGACAATGCCTGCTATTCCGCCAAGCGCAACGGCCGCGGCTGCGTGGTGGTTTACGGCTGAAGCATCGTGCGCAAAAGGGGGAACCGGTTTTGTGCATGAAGCGATGCGACCACAATGAGATAGAGCGGCGATGCGGTTCAACTTGAAGGCGCCGCTCTAGCAACCCGGTTTCGGAACGCGGTTTCAGCCATCTCTTTCGGGGGACGGCTGTGGCATGACGCGCCCATAGGCGCTGTTCAGGGCGGCCCGGAAGGCATCAATGCCGCCATGGGCGGCAAATTCGTGCCAGACCTGTTCGTTGAGTCCGCCTCTGGTCGAATGGGCCGCGCGCAGGTCGGAGAGGCTCCTGCCCTTTTCGGCCATGCCGGTTCTGGCGAGATTGAGGTAGATGGCGTCGATCATGGCGCGGGCATTGCCCGGCTCGATGCCCCTTTCGGCCAGCCAGGCCGCAAGCGTTTCCTCGATGCCGAAATAGAGGCCCATGGTCATGGAAACCACGCTGATGGTCTCGAATTCGGCGAAGCTGCGGCAGACGACGGGCCTGCCGAGAAAAGCGAAGAGGTCTTCGACGGTCGCGTTGGCCGGAAAGATCGGCGTCGGTCCCTCGCAGGTGGCGACGAAAGGCAATGGCATGGCGCGGACGACGGTCACGTCCGGGCCGGTCCATGTCGACAGCGTGTCATGGCGGAGCGTGGCGACGGCTGAAACGACCAGCTGTGCCGGCCGGTAGCGAAACCCGGACAGGATCTGTTCGGCAACCTGCGGCCTGACCGTCAGGAACAGCATGTCGGACCGATCGACGATTTCCTGATTGTCCGGCGATACCAGGACACGGGCGCAGGTTTCACTGAGCCGCCTTGAAATCGCGGCGCTGCGTTCAGAAACGACGATCTCGTCATAGGCATATCCGGCACGGTCGAGGCCGGTGACGATGGCCTCGGCGATGGTGCCGGTGCCGATGAAGCCGATTTTCATAAGGCGCTCCTGTTTCCGGGTATCGGCTGGCAGTAGGACGCCCTGCAATCCCGATCAAGCCGAAGCCGCTCATCCCTTGCCGAGCCGGCGCGCTTTCTTGCGGGCCACGCGATCGGCATAGCGTCGTTCCGATATGGCGTGACGAGATTCCGCCCGCGCGGCAGACCGCTCCGTCGCCCCGAACGCGGCTGCCGCCTTGACGACATCCCTGGCGCGACTCGATGGTCCGGCCTGTTTCAGTTCGGCCGCCGCTTCGCGCTTGCGACGTTTGGGATTGGGTGAGGGCTCGGGCAGGGCGCGCGCGGGCGCCGGCTGGAAGTCGAGACCGGCAAAGCCTTTGCCGGCCCAGGCGAGCAGTTCGGCATTGCTCGGCTCGGCACCGAAGACATGGCGGGCGACATCGACCCTATCCCCGTCGAGTCGTTCGATCATGGCAACCCAGAACTGGCCGTCATGATAGATGGTGGTGATAGTCTGAAAATGAGACATCGAAAAACTCCGCGCACGACAATTTCGTGCCGCGGGTCGCCCTCTCCGGGAGGACGACAGAACCCACACTCCGCAAGGGATTGCGGGCGCCCGGACTCACCCACCGGGCTGCCTTTTTTCGACGACGTGAGCATAGCAAAGCCTGCCGGAATCGGCAAAGGGATGCCGAAGCGTCCCTTCCCGACAGCGTCAAATGCCAAATTCTACAGCCAGGTCCTGTAGTCCGGCACCAGCAGGTGCAGCGGGGCCTCGTCTTCCTCGATACCGGAGAAGCGGGCGATGCTCTTGTCCTCGAAGACGTTGTCGGTCATGTCGTCGTTGACGGTCGAGACCTCGCCGACAAAGACGTCGCCGCCTTCGCCCCAGAAGGCATGCCAGTGCTCGTTGGGCATCAGGGTGACGCTCTCGCCGGGCTTCAATTGCAGCTTGTGGCCCGGTTCGAGCTCGCGGCGGATTCCGTCTGTGAAAACCACCGTGCCCTTGTCGCGGTCACACTTGCCGTTCGTATCGCCGAACAGCTCGATGACCAGCGTGCCGCCGCCGCGATTGATGATGTCCTCGGCCTTGAGATTGTGGCGGTGCATCGGCGAATACTGATCTTGGCGCGAGATCATCGCCTTTTCCGCGTAGAGCATGCCGCGGCCCTTCTTCAGGTCGCCGACCTTGCCGTTGCGCACCGTGAACAGGAACAGGCCCGTGTCCATGAAATCGCCAAGGCCGTAATCGGTGATGTCCCAGCCGAGATTGGCCGAGACGATAGCCTCGGCCTTGTCGGCATTGGCCTTGAATTCGTCCGGGCTCCAATAGGCGAAGGGCGGCAGAATGTATCCGAAGGAGCGGATGAACTGATCCGCCTCGCGCATGATGCGGTTGAGGTCGGAGCGTTTCATGGAAGCTTGAGGCATTTGGGAATCCGTTTGCTTGACTGGTCTTGTCGGTTTCTACAAGTTTGCGGGCATCGCTTCCATCGGTTCGCCGACTTCGACGGCATGCCCGTCCGGGTCGTGGAAGCGGAAAACGCGCTGCCCCCAGGCCTGACGCTCGACGGCATGAATGAGGCGAACATGCGGTGCGATGGCGGCGAAGGCCGCGTCGATATCGTCATGCTCGAAATACAACAGCAGGTTCCTTTGCCCGTAGTCGCCTGCCGGCATTTCCACGTCGCCCCAGATCGTCTTTTGCAGCGCTTCGCCCTGATGGATGGCAAAGCCGCCCGCAAAGATGCAGACATCGCCCTCGCACCTCTCGACGGCCAGTCCCATCACCTCGGCATAAAAGCGCCGCGACCGCTCGAGATCGCTGACGAAGGGCAACGGATTGATGAAGCGAAACATGATCAGGTGTCTCCTCTGCGCCCGCGGCTCAGCAGGTCTTGGCCAGATGTGTCACCGACAACGACCGAGCAAGCGCTTCCGCATCCGCCGTCGCACCCTTGCGCGGGGCGAATGCCAGTTTCCGGTCGATCCCGGGAATGAGCGTGATGGCATTGTCCGAGAATTGCCCCGGCACCTCGGTGGTCGCGGCAACGAAGAAGGCCGGCTTGTTGGCGGACAGCGTCAGAACCGGATTGCCCTGGTCGGTTGACCAGCGAGCGGTTATTTCGGCGTCCGCGAGGTCGTAATACTTGTAGGCGCGCGGGAAGAAATCGTTGTCGCCGATCAGGTTGCCGTCCCTGTCGGTCCAAGCGAAGTACAAGAACTCGCCGGCTTTCAGCGCCGTTGCAGGAAGGCGAACCAGTTCGGTGGCGGCGTCAGGATCGAGGGTGTGACCCCGTTCGTGGACAATGCGCATGTTGCCCTGCATGTCGACGGCACTGACCTTCAAAAGCACGTCGACCCGGTCGGCGCGGTCATTGATGCCCTTGAGGACGATCTCGGAGGGCATGGCGCCTTCGACCGGCGTACCGCGCGAATTCTTCGTCCGCCCGAGCGGCGCGCCGGGCACGGCAACGACAGTGACGGGCAGGAAGAAGCGCCTCGCCATGTGGTGCAGCAGCTTCCATTGCCCGCCATAATCGAGCGAGGACCAGGAATGCACCGGCCAGCAATCGTTGATCTGCCAAAAGAGCGTGCCCATGCAGCGCGGCTTGGTCGAGCGCCAGTATTCGATGGCGGTCTTGATGGCGAGGCCCTGCTGCACCTGGGAGAGGAACACCATTTCCGCGAATCCTTTGGGGAAGCGGAAATAGCGCGTCATGGTCTCGATGATGCGGGCATTGCCGCCATCGTTGCGCTGGTGCTGCTCCATGACCGGCGAGGACGGGTTGCGATCCTCGGGCCTGGCAAAGCTTTCGATGACATTCATCGAGGTGAAGGACTGGAAGCCGAATTCCGAGGCGAAGCGCGGGTTGACGTCGCGATAGTGCTCGAAGGGCTTGGCCTCGTGCCAGACGCTCCAGAAATGCATGTCGCCGCGCGTGTCGGAATGCCAGCCGTCGGAGAAATCGAGATAGCCGAGCGAGGGCGAGGACGGCCAGAAGCGCCGGCCCGGGTCCTCGGCGGCGACGATCTGCTGCAACAGGTGCGAGACGCGGTCGTAATTGGCGATGTAGCGCTCGGGATTGGCGCGGGTTTCCTCGTACCAGCTCAGCGAACCGATGACCTCGTTGTCGCCGCACCACAGGGCGATCGAAGCGTGGTGCTGCAACCGTCGCACCTGCTGAATGGCTTCGGCGCGAACAGAGGCAAGGAACGGCTCATCGCTGGGATAGGGCATGCAGGCGAACATGAAATCGTGCCAGATCAGGATGCCGAGTTCGTCGCACAGGTCGTAGAACCAGTCCGGCTCGTACTGGCCGCCGCCCCATATCCTCAGCATGTTCATGTTGGCCGCTTTGGCGCTTTCCAGCACGTCGCGCACCGCCTCCTGGGTGATGCGCGAAGGTATGGCGTCATTGGGGATCCAGTTGGCCCCCATCATGGTGATGTCGCGCCCGTTGATGCGGCATTTGAAATTGTGGTCGATCTCGTCCTTCTCGACGACCCAGTCGAGCTGCCTCAGGCCGAGCCTGCGGACGGTCTTTTCGCCGTCGAGCGAGGTTTCGAGCGTGTAGAGCGGCTGGTCCCCCTGCCCGTTCGGCCACCAGAGCGTCGGGTGGACGATCGTCACCGCATCTTTGAACACGTTCTCGCCAGCCGCGACGGAACGCTTGCCGCCGACGGTCTGGCCATCAATTTTGTGGATCAGCTCGACCTCGCCGGCGGCAAAGGCGAAAACGCGCGTCGAGACCGTCAGGTCGCAGGCGCCGTCGGCGTGGCGCTGCGCGACCTGGACGCTGTCCTGGCGCGCGAGCGGGCTGCGCCTCAGCACCATCGCGCCATAGACCCCCGTCGGCATCAGGCAGATGCCCCAGTCCCATCCGGCATGACACGCGGTCTTGCGGATGAAATTCATGGCGACGCCTTCAAGCCCGTTGGTCTGGTAGTTCTTGGTGAAGGGCAGCGGGAAGGGATGGGCGGCGGCACGCGCCGCGGCCACGTCGCGGGCGACATCGAAATCGATCCTCAGCGTGTTGGCGCCGGGCCGGACCTTGCCGGTGACGTCGAGATCGTGCCGCACGAACTGGTTGTCGACTTCGGCGATCGCCGCGCCGTTGAGCGAGATGGTGGCGATGCAGTCGACTTCCGAGAGCGTCAGCGTCAGATGCCCCGTCGCCATCTCCGGCGGCACGTCGAAGCTGCGCTCCACCGACCAGCGCGCGCGGTTGACCCACATGATGTCCATTTCGTTGGTGCCGAAATAGGGGTCGGGGATCACGCCCGCTTCGAGAAGGGCGGTATGCACGTCGCCCGGCAGGGAAATCGGCAGGTCGATGTCGGCGCGGTCGGCCGAACTCAACTTGAAAACGCCCGAAAGATCGAGTTCCGCGTACTTTGCGGCGGGACGGGGCTGGCTTGTCATGGGGCTCCTCACATCGCCCGGCTGCGGCGGAAAGGGCATGGTCCCGGTACCGATTGGGGAGCGCAGCGGACGGGTTCAGAGGTACTCCTTCACCGCTGCCGGTGCAACGCCCTCGAACGGCGAGGTCGCCGTTGCGACACCGGATCGCGCCGCAACGCGCGCACTTTTTCCACACCGGCTTCCGTCGGCCCAGGGCGCTGCCCGGAGGCAAGGGCAACCCATCCGGACCGATCGCATCCTGCCGCATGCGACCCGAACGCAGGGACACTGTCGCAAGCCGAATCGCGCCCGCCGGCATGCCGATCGCGCGGCTTTGCGTGCCAATCCCACGAGACCGGATTATTGTGGTCAAGCAAAGTATAGTTTAGCCTTGTGCCACCGGCGATGATGACCGGAGCGGCTGCGAGCCAAGTGGTTGTTTTATTTCGATTTCAAGCAATTTGCGCCGGATGGAACAATGACCGAAGCGACAAACTTGCCCTTCAATACCACCTCGGCCATCGAAGTGCTGACGGCCATTGCCAACGAAAACCGGCTGAAGGTCCTATGCCTCTTGCTCGACTCCGAACGCTCGGTCACCGATCTCGGCAACCGCATCGGTCTGGCGCAATCGCCCCTGTCCCAGCACCTGGCGAAACTGCGCAAGCTTGGTCTTGTCGGAACGCGTCGAGAGGGCCAGATGGTGTATTATCACCTGCGGTCGCCGGCGGTGCGCGACCTGTTGGCGCTTCTGAAGGAGCTCTATCCGCTATGAGAGCCCGGCCTGAGCGGTCGCCCGGCCGGGCCGGGATGCGTCAGCGGCTGGCGCGATAGATGCTCGTAGCACGGGCGCCAGAATTGCAATAGCCGAGGACAGGCTTGGGCAGGTGCTCGCAAACGTCGCGGAACTGCATAAGCTGGGAGCGGGTCGCCGATCCCGAAACCGGGACATAGGCCGCCTTGACCTCGAAACCGCTCGCCGCGCGGGCGATGTCGTCGAATCTGGGCTGGTCGGCAGCCTCGCCGTCGGGCCGCATGCAGACGATGGTTTTGTACCCGGCCTGGGCGATGACACGCACGTCCTCCGGCACGATCTGGCCGCTGACCGCGTATTTGTGGCTTACTGTCTCGATCTTCATTGTCACACCTCGTTTGGCTCTGCCGCGCCTTGGCACTTAAGGCATTGCTTATTTAGCTTTGCCTAATATTATGAAGCCGAAACGGCGTCAAGCCCGTCCTCGCGGGGACGCGGCATTTCGGCGAACGAACGGGAAGCGGCCTATTCGGCGACAGCAGGCTCTTCCGCCCCGTCGTGGGCACTGGCGAGGAAGCCGCCGGACTGGCGGGTCCACAGGGCCGCGTAGATGCCGCCCCGCGCGAGCAGTTCGGCATGGCTGCCCTGTTCGACGACGTGGCCGCCATCGACGACGATCAGCCTATCCATCGCGGCGATGGTCGACAGGCGATGGGCGATGGCGAGCACGGTCTTGCCGGCCATCAATTGCGAAAGATGCCCCTGGATCGCCGCCTCGATTTCCGAATCGAGGGCCGAGGTCGCCTCGTCGAGGACGAGGATCGGGGCGTTCTTGAGCATGACGCGGGCGATGGCGACGCGTTGGCGCTGGCCGCCGCTGAGCTTGATGCCGCGCTCGCCGACATGGGCGTCGTAGCCGGCGCGACCCTCGGAATCCTTGAGGCCCATGATGAACTCATGCGCCTCGGCCCTTTTGGCCGCCTCGACGATGTCGGCGTCGCTGGCGCCGGGCCGGCCGTAAAGGATGTTGTCCCGGACCGAGCGGTGCAATAGCGCCGGTTCCTGGGTGACGACGCCGATGGCGGCCCTGAGCGAGTCCTGGGTGATCGTGGCGATGTCGGTGCCGTCGATGCGGATGCTGCCGGCTTCCACGTCCCAGAACCTTAAGAGCAGGTTGACGATCGTGGTCTTGCCGGCGCCGGAATAGCCGACAAGGCCGACCTTCTCACCCGGCGCGATGTCGATATCGAGCCCGTCGATGACCGGCCGGTCCTTGAGATAGCCGAAATGGACCTTGTCGAAACGGATGGCGCCGCCGCGCGGCGCAAAGCGCGTGGCATCGGGGGCATCGGTCACCTCGAGCGGCCGCGTGATCAGTTCCATCGAATTCTGCAAAACGCCGAAACTGCGCATCAACCCGTTGATCGAGCCGATCAGCATGCCGAGCCACATGTTGAGGCGCAAAACCAGCGACAGGGCGAAGGCGATCGATCCCACGGTGATGGCATCGCGCGTCCACAGATCGATGCAGATGGCGGCGGCGGCGGTGAAGGCGATGCTCGAGGTGAGCGTCATCAGCGAATTCATCCCGACCGACAGCCGTCCGATGCGCTGCGTCGCCAGAACGAAAGCGTCGACGCCTTGCCGCATGTAGTCGTCGGCGCTTGTCGTCGAACCGTAGAGCTTGACCGTCTGGATGTTGGAATAGACGTCGACGATGCGGCCATTCTTTTCGGCGCCGGCCTCGGCGACATCGACCGAGGCGTCGCGAAAGCGCGGCAGGAACTGGCGCGCGAGCACAAGGACCACGCCGACCCAGACCACGACGACGCCGACCAGGCCCAGATCGAGCTGGGCGAACAGGAACAGCGTCGTCACCATGAAGGTGAGAATCGTCCAGACCGAGGTCAGCGAACCGGTGATGAAGTTGCCGACGGCGTCGCCGACCTGACCGACCTTGGTCAGAACCGCGCCGGAATGCTCCGAGGCGAAAAAACCGACGCTCTGGCGCGCGACGTGGCTCGTCGCCTGCCAGCCAACGAGATTGTAGAAGCCGCGATTGATCACCTGGGCATCGATCATCATCTGCAGGAACGAGACGAGAAAGCGGACAATGACGATGAAGACGAAAATGAGCGCCAGTTCGCCGCCGCTTCTGGCCACCAGCCCGGCCCAGCCGTCGGAGGCGACGCCCGAGGTCAGGATGTCGACCAGCCGCCCCATGAAGTAAAAGAAGATCGCTTCCATGCCGCCATTGATGGTGTGCAGCAAAAAGCTGATGCCGAGCGGCAGTTTGGCCTGCCTGGCATAGTGCCAGATGAAGCGCCAGATAGTGGCGGGCGGCACCGGATGCTCCGGCGTGCGGAATGGATCGATCCAGGCCTCGAAGGGCGCGAACAGCGGGCGGAAGAATCTGTTCTCGCGATAGGGGCGATAGTTCTTGTGACGCGGCGGCTGCATGCGCCCGCCGGTCTTGGGACCGCGACCGCCGCCTCCCATTCCGCCACCCATCGCGTGCCGCATCCGGTTACGTCCCTTCTTGCCGCTTTTTGACCGGGTCGGCCGTGGATGGCAATCCCGATACCCATCACAAGGGCGGGATGATGGCGCCCCGCTTCATGCCTGTCCGCGGGGCGTCAAATTCGAGTCGTATCATCGCCGCGCGCTCATTCCGCCGCTTCCGGCTCCGCCGCGGCGTCGAGATCGATGAAGCCGCCGGACTGGTGGGCCCAGAGCTTGGCGTAATGGCCATTGAGCCTCAGGAGCTCGGCATGGGTGCCCTGCTCGACGATCTGGCCATCATCGAGAATGATCAGCCGGTCCATCGCCGCGATGGTCGACAGGCGGTGGGCGATGGCGATCACGGTCTTGCCCTTCATCAGATGGTCGAACTGGCTCTGGATGGCCTGCTCGACCTCCGAATCAAGCGCCGAGGTCGCCTCGTCGAGAATGAGGATCGGCGCGTCCTTGAGCAGCACCCGGGCGATGGCGATGCGCTGGCGCTGGCCGCCCGAGAGCTTGACGCCGCGTTCGCCGACATGGGCATCAAGGCCCCGCCGTCCCTTGGCGTCGCCGAGGTCCTTGATGAAGGCGTCGGCTTCGGCCATGCGCGCCGCCGCCCAGATTTCCTCCTCAGTCGCGTCCGGCTTGCCATAGGCGATGTTCTCGCGGACCGAACGGTGCAAGAGCGAAGTGTCCTGGCTGACCATGCCGATATTGTGCCTCAGGCTCTCCTGCGTCACGCTGGCGATGTCGATGCCGTCGATGGTGATGGAGCCCTCCTCGACGTCGTAGAAGCGCAGCAGCAGGTTGACGAGCGTCGACTTGCCGGCGCCGGAGCGGCCGACCAAGCCGATCTTTTCGCCGGCGGGGATCTTGATGTCGAGGGCGTCGATGACGGCGATCTTGCGCTTGTCGTCCTCGCCGTCGGCCTTGCGGCCGTAGGCGAAGCTGACCTCGTTGAAGGCGATGTCGCCCTTGACGCGGCCGAGCACGCCGGCATTGGGCGCGTCATGGACGAGCCGGGTCAGCGAGATCGAGTTGATGCCGTCCCTGACCGTGCCGATATTCTCGAACAGCGCCGCCATTTCCCAGATCACCCAGTGCGACATGCCCTGAAGGCGTGCCGCCAGCGCCAGCGCCGCGGCGATCGGACCGGGATCCATCAGCCCGGCCGACCACTGCATCAACCCGAGCGCGGCAATGGCGAACAGAAGCGAAACGTTGAGCGAGGTCACCGCCACATCGATCAGGGTGCCCATGCGCATCTGCCGGTAGACCGTCGAAAGGAACGAATCCATCGAGCGGCGGACATAGGTCTCCTCGCGGGCATTGTGCGAGAACAGCTTGATCGTCGAGACATTGGTGTAGCTGTCGACGACGTGTCCGGTCATCATGGAGCGGGCGTCGGCCTGCGCCTCGGAAATCCTCGACATGCGCGGCACGACATAGGACATCACCGCGATATAGAGGACGAGCCAGACGACGAAGGGCACGGCGAGCCAGATGTCGACGGCAAAGGCCATGACCAGCGCAGAAAGGAAAAACACGCTGACATAGACCATGACGTCCAAAATCTTCATGGCCACTTCGCGCACGGCCAGCGAGGTCTGCATCAGCTTGGTGGCGATGCGACCGGCGAACTCGTCCTGGAAATAGGCCATGGACTGGCGAAGGATGTAGCGATGCGCGCTCCAGCGGATGCGCTGGGGCAAATTGCCCATCAGCGTCTGGTGGCGAATGAGCGCGTTCATCGCCGTCATCAACGGAATGACCACGAGGATGGTCACGCCCATGGCGACGAGTGCCCCCATATGGCTGCTAAAGAACGTCGCCGGCGGCTCGTTGGAAATCCAGTCGACGATGGCGCCCATGAAGCCGTAGACCGACACTTCGAGCATGGCAATGAGGCCCGACAGGGTTGCCATGATGACAAGCGCCAGCCAGGCACCCTTGGTAAAGTGCAGGCAGAAGGCCAGAAGGCCGCGCGGCGGCTGTTCTGGCTCTTGGCGCGGATACGGATCGAGGCGGCTTTCGAACCAGCTCAACATCTCACTCACCCAGAGAATGCGACAGGATCGCAGGCACCCCAATCGCCTCGGGGCGCGCGCCTGTCCATGTTCATTGATCGGGGCGCTCATTGCGTTTGCGGCGAAGAGGAGCGTCGTTCCGCAGCATCGATTCCGGGGCCACCGCGCATCGATGCGCGCATGCGGGAGCGGGGTGCTGAAGGAGCGCTAACATACACCAACGCCAGAAAACGGCTGTAGCAAGTTTGCCACACACAAGGGCCTTGCGGCAGCAATATGGGTCTTGCCCAAAACCGCCGCGCGTGCTGCCCTGCGTGCTGGCCTACTCACTTGCAGCTTTCATCTTTCGACAGCACCGGACGAGCGATGACCGACGCCGAACTCACCTTTCTCAAGGACTATCGCGCCCCCGAATTCCTGGTCCCGCGCGTCGAGCTGACCTTCGCCATCCGCTCCGAGGCGACGGTCGTGCGGGCGCGTCTTCGTGTCGAGCCGCAGCCGCACCGGGCGCCGGGCGCCGGCCTGCGCTTTAGCGGCGAGGATCTGACGCTGGTGTCCGTGGCGATAGACGGGGCGCCGCTCGGTTTCGAGGGCTACACGGTCGATGCCTTGGGGCTGACGCTGAACGCGCCGCCCGACGAGCCCTTCGATCTCGATCTCACGGTGGAGATCGATCCGGCCGGCAATACAAGGCTGATGGGACTCTATCGCTCGAGCGGGGTCTGGTGCACGCAGTGCGAACCCGAGGGCTTCCGCCGCATGGTCTATTTCCCCGACCGGCCGGATGTTTTAAGCGTCTACACGGTCCGCATCGAGGCGGACGTAGCGGCGGCGCCGGTGCTGTTGTCGAACGGCAACCGGATCGCGGCGGGCGCCCTCGACAACGGCCGCCACTACGCGGTCTGGCACGACCCCTTCCCCAAGCCGTCCTATCTGTTCGCGCTCGTTGCCGGCGATCTCGGCCATATTGAGGACGGTTTTATCACCATGTCGGGCCGGACGATCGCGCTCGGCATCTATTGCGAGCACGGCAACGAGGAGCGTTGCCGCTACGCCATGGACGCGCTCAAGCGCTCGATGGCGTGGGACGAGACGCGTTTCGGGCGCGAATACGATCTCGACCTGTTCAACGTCGTGGCCGTCTCCGATTTCAATTTCG
>JAHJQZ010000052.1 GCA_018818925.1 Alphaproteobacteria bacterium | reverse complement strand
TATTGATCATCAGATCGCAATCATGCATGGCCAGATTGGCTTCGTAGGTACCGTGCATGCCGAGCATGCCGAGCCAGTTGTCGGAACTGGCCGGATAGGCGCCCAGGCCCATCAGGGTCGAGGTGATCGGAAAGCCGGTCAGCTCCACCAGTTCCCTCAGCTTGGTGCTGGCCTCCGGGCCGGCATTGACGACGCCGCCGCCGGTATAAAAGACCGGGCGTTCCGCCCTGAGCATGAGGTCGACAGCCTGTTCGATGGCCCCGAGGTCGCCTTCCATCTGCGGATGATAGCTCGGGGGGACGCTGACGCGATCGGGGCCGATATAGTCGCCCATGGCGAACTGGATGTCCTTGGGCAGATCAACGAGGACCGGTCCGGGGCGGCCGGTGGCGGCGATGTGGAAGGCCTCGTGCAGGATGCGCGCCAGATCGTCGACCTTCTTGACCAGGTAATTGTGCTTGCAGCAATTGCGGGTGATGCCGACCGTGTCGCATTCCTGGAAGGCGTCGGTGCCGATCAGCGCCGTCGGCACCTGGCCGGAGATGACGACCATGGGGATCGAATCGAGCAGCGCGTCGGTGATGCCGGTCACGGCATTGGTCGCGCCCGGCCCGGAGGTGACCAGGACCACGCCGACCTTGCCGGTCGAGCGCGCATAGCCCTCAGCCATGTGGGTGGCGCCTTGCTCGTGACGCACCAGGATGTGCTTGATCTTGTCCTGCTGGAACAGCGCGTCATACATGGGGAGCACCGACCCACCGGGATAGCCGAACATGTGTTCGACCCCCTGGTCCTGCAGTGCCCGGATCACTATTTCCGCCCCGGTCATTCGTTCGGCCATAGCCGTCTCCTCATCTTTGCCAGTCCGCGCCGCGAATCGCCGCCGCGCCAAAGCCCGGAAACCGGGCAACAAAAAAGGCCCCCGAAGGAGCCTTGGCGCGCGCCGTCACTCGCAGGGTTCTGCTACCCCACGTTGCCGACGCGCTCAATAACTACGAGAATGGTTGCCCGCATGGGACCTATCCGTTTTTTAGACGAGCAAACTGATAGGCAGGATTGACCTGCCGGTCAAGGGGGCTATCGTCGCCGGCGATCATACTAAGTTCACCATTTGCGGCGACAAGCCGTCGCAGATGCAAACCGTGTGCCCTTTCCGGCGAGCTCTTGAGACAGGTCAATGTTTCTGCTGCCGATGCGGGCCAAACAGAGCACAATTCCTCCCCCCCCTCCGGTGAATTTTCATGCCACTGAAATCCCTCGATGCCTTCTTCAACGCCAAGTCCATCGCCGTATTCGGCGCCAGCGAACGGGCCGACTCGGTCGGTTCGGTGGTTTTCTCGAACCTGATCAAGGGCGGCTATGCCGGCAAGCTCGTCGCCATCAATCCCAAATACAAGGAAGTGATGGGCAGACCGTGCTTTCCCGAGGTCGGATCGGTGCCCCATGAGGTCGACCTGGCGCTGATCGCGACGCCGGCCAAATTCGTGCCCGGCCTGATGCGCGACTGCGGCGAAAAGGGCGTCCGGAACGCGGTGATCCTCAGTGCCGGCTTCCGCGAGGTCGGTGGCGAGGGCATCAAGCTCGAGGCCGAACTGGTCGCGGCGGCGCGCGAACACAAGGTGCGCTTCATCGGCCCGAACTGCGTCGGTCTGGCGCGCAACCCCAACAAGATGAACGGCACGTTCCTCAAGACCGCGGCCCCCGCGGGCCATCTGGCGCTGGTGTCGCAGTCCGGCGCGCTGTGCTCGGCCATCGCCGACTGGGCGGCGCCGCACAATCTCGCCTTTTCGTCGCTGTTCTCGCTCGGCAATTCGACCGACGTCGATTTCGGCGACGTGCTCGACCTTTTGGCCAACGACCCCGAGACCAAGGCGATCCTGCTTTACGTCGAGGGCATCCGCAATGCCCGCAGCTTCATTTCGGCCCTCAAGATCGCCGCCCGTGCCAAGCCGGTCATCGTTCTGAAATCGGGCCGCCACACCGCCGGCTCCAAGGCGGCATCGACTCATACCGGTGCCCTGATCGGCTCGGACAACGTGTTCAACGCCGCGCTCGAGCGGGCCGGCGCTGTGCGCGTCGAGACCTTCGGCAAGCTGTTCGCGGCGGCCGAGATCCTCGCCACCACCACCCGCGCCTCCGGCAAGAGGCTCGCCATCATCACCAATGGCGGCGGCGCCGGCGTGCTCGCCGCCGACCGGGTCGAGGATTTGCATATCGACCTGCCGCAGCCCGACGCCAAGACCATCGAGGCACTCAACAAGGTGCTGCCGGCCCCCTGGTCGCACAGCAACCCGATCGACGTGCTCGGCGATGCCGGCCCGGACCAGTATGCCGCGGCCATGTCCGAGGCGATCAAGGACGAGAACTATGACGGCGTGCTCGTCATGCTGACGCCGCAGGCCATGACCGATCCCACCGGCATCGCCAAGGCCATCGCCAAGGCCGTGCCCAAGCACAACCGCAAGCCGGTCCTGGCCTGCTGGATGGGCGACACCTCGGTCGCCGAGGCGCGCGACTTCCTGTTCAAGTCGGGCATCCCGAATTTCGACACGCCGGAAAAGGCGGTCGAGGCCTTCTTTTTCCTGTCGCGGCACCATCTCAACCAGTCGATGGCCCGCGAGGTTCCCGGCCCGCTCAACAACACGAGCTCCCCGGATGTGCAGGGCGCCCGCATGATCATCGAGACGGCCATCAACGACGGCCGCTCCATGCTGTCGGACACCGAGTCGAAGGCCGTGCTGAAGGCCTTCCACATTCCGACCAACACCACGTTCGAAGTCTACTCGGCGTCGCAGGCCGTCGTTGCCGCCGAAACGCTCGGCTTCCCGGTCGCCATGAAGATCCTGTCACCGGACATTTCGCACAAGTCCGATGTCGGCGGCGTCAAGATCAACATCATGACCGCGCCCGACGTGCATGAGGCCTGGCGCGAGATCATGGCATCGGCCGCACTGGCGCGTCCGGACGCCAACCTGATGGGTGTGACGATCGAATCGATGGCGCGTGTGACGGCGGCGCGCGAGCTGCTGGTCGGCGCCAGCCGCGACCCGGTCTTCGGGCCGACGCTGGTCTTCGGTGCCGGCGGCACCATGGTCGAGGTATTGAAGGACAGTGCCGTGGCGCTGCCGCCGCTCAACGCCATTCTGGCCGAGCGCCAGATCAACCGCACCCGCGTCGCCAAGCTGCTCGAAGCGGTGCGCGACCGGCCGGCGGTCAACAAGGATCTGGTCGTCGACGTGCTGATGCGCGTCTCGGACCTCGTCTGCGAGTTCCCGGAAATCGCCGAGCTCGACATCAACCCGCTGTTCGCCGGCCCGGACGACTGCCTCGCGGTCGACGCGCGCATCAGGGTGTCGCGGCCACCGGCAACGCTCGAGCCCTACGGCCATCTGGCCATCGCCGCCTATCCGCGCCATTTCGAAAAGACCATGCATCTGGCCGACGGCACCGAACTGCATATCCGCCCGGTGCGCCCCGAAGACGCCGAGGGCGAGCAGAGCTTCGTGCGCTCGCTGAGTTCGGAGGCGCGCCGCATGCGCTTCATGGGCGCCATATCCGAACTGACGCCGGAAATGCTGGCCCGGTTCACCCAGATCGACTACGACCGCGAAATGGCGCTTCTGGCCACGATCGAGGAAAACGGCAAGCAGGTGCAGCAGGGCGTGGCCCGCTACACCATCAATCCGGACGGCGAGACCTGCGAGTTCGCCGTGGTCGTCAAGGACAACCAGCAGCATCGCGGCATCGGCACGCGCCTCATGCAGACGCTCATCGACGCCGCCCGCGAACACCGTCTGGTCAGAATCGAAGGCAAAGTACTGGCCGAGAACACCAAAATGTTGCAGCTTATGACCGAACTCGGTTTCGAACAACGAACCGATCCAGAGGAGCGTTCGGTCATTTTGGTTGAACGTCAAGTGTAATGCTGGGTTTCGTATCTCATCCGGATTGCCTGCTGCATGATGCCGGCGACGGGCATCCGGAATCTGCCGAACGCATCTACGCGATCCAGAACCATCTGATCGTCTCGAACCTCGAATTCGTGCTGCATCACTACGATGCGCCGCTGGCCACGCGCGACCAGCTCGCGGCGGCGCATGACGGCGCCTATGTCGACCAGATCCTGGCGCAGCGCGTCGAGAGCGGCTACATCCATCTCGACGGCGACACAACCATGTCGCCGGGCACGTTGCAGGCGGCCCTGAGGGCCGCCGGCGCCGGCGTGCATGCCGTCGATCTGGTCATGGCCGGCACGGCCAATCCGGTGTTCTGCGCCGTACGCCCGCCGGGACACCATGCCGAGCGCGGCAAGGCCATGGGCTTCTGCCTGTTCGACAACATCGCCGTGGCGGCGGCGCATGCCTTGAACAAATACGGCATCGAGCGCATCGCCATCATCGATTTCGACGTGCATCACGGCAACGGCACCGAAGACATCTTCCGCGACGATCCGCGCGTCTTGTTCTGCTCGAGCTTCCAGCACCCGTTCTACCCGTTCACCGGGCATGAAAAGGTCACCAAGAACCTGATCGACGTGCCGCTGGCAGCCGGCGCCACCGGCGCCGAATTCCAAAAGGCCGTGACCGAATTGTGGATGCCGGCGCTCGACGCGTTCAGGCCGCAATTCCTGTTCATCTCGGCCGGATTCGATGCCCATGTCTTCGACGACATGTCGGACATCCAGCTGACCGAGGGCGACTATACCTGGGTGACCCAACGCATGGTCGAAATTGCCAAAAGGCATGCCCAAGGGCGCATCGTCTCGATGCTCGAGGGCGGCTACGAACCGGATTCGCTGGCCCGCAGCGTTGCCGCCCATCTCAAGGCGCTTCTGGACTGATCCGGAATCGGCCTGCCCTCGGCCAGCCGTGGTTCGGATCGCTAGCTCAGAGACTGCACGAAGTATTCGGCGCGGATGCGCTGGCCCGATTCGCCGGGTAGATCGGCCACGGTCCGGTAGAAATAGGCCAGGGCGGCGCAATAGTCCCGGCTTTCGGTATCGTCGGTCCGGATGATCTGGGCGTAGCCGGCTGGCACTTCGAGACCGCTCATCGCCGCGTCGATCGCCAGCCCGTCCTCGACGGTGGCCTCGCCGACAGGCATGGCGGTCGGCGTGTCGCGAGCCCCGGCCAGAGCCGCGAACAGCGCCGCGTCGCGGGCGTCGAAGGCCGGCTCCAGCGCTTCGAGCATGACCGGGTCGCTGAGAACGGACGGTCCCTCGTTGACGAAGCGCGCGCATAATTGCGGCCCGGCAACGGACTCGACCGCATTCCAGGCGTCGGCCAGCCGGTTCATCCACTCGGCCACCAGTTCGGGCGGCGCCGAGCGTGCCTCGTCGTCGAGGCGTTCGGCAATCGGGCGTGTCTGGCGGTCGAGCAGGCCCGACAGCGGCATGCCGCCGTCCAGCTCCTGCTTGGCCTCCACCGTCGCGGTGACGATGCGCGTGAAATCGGCGGCGAACTTGGCCTTGAGCACGGAGACGAGCTGTGGCGAGTTCTTTTCCAGCATGACGGCGGCACGGGCCGGAGTCAGGCGATCGGCAAAGACCAGATCGAGCATGACAAAGGCGCCGAGCGCGGCGGCCAGAACCACCGCAAGGACTGCCGTCAGACTGCGCCGTGTCAGCTTAAATCGCACCGGGTCCGGGCCTACTCATCATCCATTACGCGAACTCTGGGATTGGCACTACGAACTTGGCCGGATTAAGTCAACGTCGCTGCCCGGGCCGGCAAGCCATTTCCACGCCCGCATGCGCTGGCGAAACCAGGTTCGCTGGCGCTTGGCATATTGCCGCGTGGCGACAACGGTCCTCTCCACCGCCTGCGCGCGGCTCAGCTTTCCAGCCTGCCAGGTGGCGATTTCACGCACCCCGATGGCCTTCATGGCCGGCAGGTCGGGATCGAGTCCGAGGCGCATCAGCGCCGCGACCTCGTCGACGGCACCGCGTTCGAGCATGGCGTCAAAGCGCGCCGCGATGCGGGCATTGACGATCTCGCGGCCGGGATCGAGGACGATGCGTTCGAGATCGAAGCCCCGAAGCGGCGGCGGCAGGGCGCGATCCTGCCAGTGGGCGAGCGAGTGTCCGGTGGCAAAAAGCACGCTCAGCGCCCTGACGAGCCGCTGCGGGTCGGGCTCGGCGAGCCGCGCCGCCATGTCGGGATCGCGGGCCTTGATGAGCGCCAGTCGCCCCTGCCGGTCGAGCGGCTTGACCAGCGCCTCGGCCTCGGCCAGGGCGGCTTTGGGTATTTCCGGGACATCGGCCATGCCGTTTTCGAGGGCATCGAAAAAAAGCCCGGTGCCACCGACGAAGACGATGTCCCTGTCGACGAGGGCCGGATCATTCAGAAGCACTAAGACCTCGGCAACCCAGCGGCCGACCGAGCAGCGTTCGGCGGGCGGGATGAAGCCGTAGAGCCTGTGTTCGGCGCGGGCCGTGTCCTCGGGGCGCGGGCGGGCGGTCAACAGGTCGAGAACAGCGTAGACCTGCATGGAATCGGCGTTGACGACGACGGCGCCGGAGGCTTCGGCCAGATCGAGCGCCAGTGCCGACTTGCCGCTTGCGGTCGGACCCGCTATCAAAACCGCCTTCCGCCCCAACGCTGCGTCACCCCGATGTCTGTGCTCTGTCTCATCGCCAATCCGGCCGATCCCGAACTGACGCCCGCTCTCGCGGCCAATGTGCAGCGCGAGACGGGCGGCGAACTCAACTGGCTGGCCCAGACCCTTGCCTGCGAGATCATCGCGCCGAAGTCAACCGATCCCGTCGGCGCGGCGCGGTCCGTCATCGGTTCGGCCGCCATCGATGCCGTGCTCGTGCCCGGAACCGGGCGCCGCAAGCGCCTGCTCCTCGCCGACATGGATTCGACCATGATCAACGAGGAATGCATCGACGAGCTGGCAGACGCGCTCGGGCTCAAATCCGAGGTGTCCGCCATCACGGCGCGGGCGATGAACGGCGAGATGGATTTTGCCGAGGCGCTCGACACGCGCGTCGCCCTGCTCCGGGGTTTGGAGCGCCGGCGCATCGAACAAATCCGCCGCGAGCGCATCACCTATGCGCCGGGCGGGCGGGCGCTCGTCCAGACCATGAAGGCACATGGCGCCCATACCGCGTTGATTTCCGGCGGTTTCACCTATTTTGCCGACCATATCGGCAGGCGCATCGGTTTCGACGAAATCGTGGCCAACGAATTGATCTTCGATGGCGACCGGTTGACCGGCGAGGTCGGCAAGCCGATCGTCGACAAGTCGACCAAGGCGAGGCGCCTCATCGAACTGATCGCCGAGCACCAACTCGCCACCGCGCAGACCCTCGCCGTCGGCGACGGCGCCAACGATTTGCCCATGCTCAGGAACGCCGGATTCGGGGTGGCGCTGCACGCCAAGCCCGCGGTCGCGTCCGAGGCGCCGATCCGCATCGACCATGGCGATCTGACCGCCCTGCTCTATTTGCAGGGCTATTCGGACGAGGACTTCGTCAGATGATCCTCGAAACCGATCGGCTGATCCTGCGGCCGCTCGAAGACCGCGACCGTGCCGCGTTCGTCGCCATGAACGCCGATGCCGAGGTGATGCGGTTCTTTGCCGCGACCAAGACAGAGGCGGAATCGCTTGTCCAGTTCGACAGTTTTGCGGCCCGCGACCGGGAACTCGGCTACAGCTTCAACGCCGCCGAACTGAAGGCCGACGGCAGCTTTGTCGGCGTCATCGGCCTGTCGCCCATCGGCGCCGAGCTGAAAGCGGTTCTGCGCGGCGCGCCCTTCGCCGAAATCGGCTGGCGCTTTTGCCGCCGTTTCTGGGGGCGTGGGCTGGCCCCGGAAGGCGCCCGCGCCTGGCTCGCCTTCGCCTGGAAAGAGCTCGGGCTCGACGAAGTCGTGGCGCTCACCTTTCGCGGCAACCTGCCCTCGCAGCGGGTGATGGAAAAGATCGGCATGGCGCGCGATCCGGATGGCGACTTCGCCCATCCCGGCGTTCCCGAAGCCAATCCCGTGCGCCCGCACGTGCTCTACCGGATCGACCGTCCCGCCTAGCCCAGATGCACCGCCACGAAGCGGACATCGCCGTCGACATTGGTCAGCTTGAACAGTACCGACGGCCGGCCCTCTTCGCGCGCCAGATCGACCAGGTGGATGACGTCCTCGACGGTGTCGACCCGGCGCTGGTTCACCTCGGCGATCAACAGGCCGGGCGAAATGCCCTTGTCCTCGGCATCGGAGCCGGGCCGTACGGACGAAATGATGACGGCGGCCTCGGGATCGCCGTCGACCCCGTATTCGTCGCGCAATTGTTCGGTCAGCGTGTCGGCCTTAAAACCGACGAGGTCCTCGAGACCCGGCGGATCGACGCTTTCCGCCTCGTCGGCTGGCGGCACCGGCTCCGGCGCCGCCGTGCCGATATCGATCCGGCCTTCGTCGAGCTGGCCAAGCGTCACCGCGAGCGTCATGTCGACACCGTCGCGCAAGACGACGAGGTCGACGGTCTTGCCGATCTCGGTCAGCGACACCAGCCGCGGCAAATCGTGCATTTCAGCGACCGGCCTGCCATCGAAAACGCGGACGATGTCGCCCACCTTGAGCACGCCGAGCGACGGGCCGCCTTCGGTTACCTCGACGATCATCGCCCCTTCCGGACCGCTGAGGCCGAGATTGATCGCGATGTCCTGGGTGACCTCCTGGATGCCGACGCCGAGCCAGCCGCGGCGGGCCTCGCCATACTCGACCAATTGCCTGACGATCGGCGCGGCGAGATTGGCCGGCACGGCGAAGCCGATGCCGAGCGCGCCACCGGTACGCGAGATGATGGCGGTGTTGATGCCGACGACCTTGCCGTCCATGTCGAACAGCGGACCGCCGGAATTGCCCTGGTTGATGGCTGCGTCGGTCTGGATGAAATTGTCGTAGGGGCCGGTATTGATGTTGCGGTTGCGCGCCGAGACGATGCCGAGCGACACCGAACCGCCGAGCCCGAAGGGATTGCCGATGGCCATCACCCAGTCGCCGATCTCGGCCGTGTCGCTGTCGCCAAAACTGACGAAAGGCAGCGGCGCCGACGGCGTGATCGACAAAACCGCGAGATCGGTCTTTTCATCGGTGCCGACGACGCGGGCGCGGTAGCGCGTGCCGGAGGTGGTGAACACGAGGATTTCGTCGGCGCCGTCGATGACGTGGTTGTTGGTGACGATCAGGCCGGTTTGGTCGACGACGAATCCCGACCCGAGGCTGCGGGCCTCGCCGAGAGCGCCGTCGCCGTCGCCGTCGCTGTTGGGATTGCGGTCGCGGAACAATTCGTCGAGTGGCGAGCCTTCCGGCAGGTCGGGAAAGGGTTCGCCAAGGTCGCCGACACTGCGCGAGGTGCCGATATTGACCACGGCCGGCGACAATTGGCTGGCCAGTTCGGACACCGATGCCGGCCCGAAGGCGCCCGAAGGCGCCGCCGGCAGGCACAAAGCCAGCGTAAGGCAGGACAATGCCAAGGCCTTGAGCCCTAACTCCTTGAAATCAGGAGACATTTGTTCTCGACCCTTCAAAGCGCCTGCAGAACGTAAAGGATCATAAGGCCGATTGCGGCGCTTGTCAGCGCAATGGCACGAATAGTTGAAACGGGCGCTTCCAGAACCATCAGGAGCGCCCGCTTCATCAATTGGGGAAAGGCCGCGTAGAGCAGCCCTTCGATCACCACCGCCAAAGCCAGGGCGGTGAAGAAAATCGTCACTGTCCGGCCGTTGCCGGCGCGCTGGCCGGAGCCGGTGTGCTGTCGGATCCGAAGAACCTGAAGAAGTCCGAATCCGGCGACAGCAAGAGCGTCGTGCTGTCGCTGTCGAGCGCTTCCCGATAGGCCTGCATCGACCGGTAGAAGTCGAAGAACTCCGGATCGCGACCATAGGCGTCCGCGAAGATGGCGCTGCGCTGCGCCTCGCCTTCACCACGCAGGATTTCCGCTTCCCGCTGCGCTTCGGCAACGATCTGCACTGCCTGCCTGTCGGCGATGGCCTTAAGCGTCTGGGCCTGTTCCTGGCCGCGGGCGCGCAACAGCGCGGCTTCGGCCAGTCGCTCGGCCTTCATGCGGTCATAGGTCTGGGCCGAGACCTGATCGGTCAGATCGGTGCGGAGCACGCGGACATCGATGACTTCAATGCCGAGATTGGCGACATTGGCGCGCATCAGATTGCCGGCTTCGACCATCATCTCGGTGCGTTGCTCGCTGAGGGCGGCATCGAACTCGCGCAGACCGTAGACTTGGCGCAGGGCCGATTCGAGCTGGGTCTTGATGCGCGTTTCGGCGGTCAGCAGGTTGGCCTGCACCGATTGGCGAAACAGCTTCGGATCGGTGATCTCATAAGTCACGAAGGCGTCGACATTGTAGAACTTGCCGCCCCGCACCTGCACGGTGATGTCTTCGAGATCGTAGCGCAACAGCCGGTTCTCGATGATCTGCACGCTTTCGACGAATTCGGTCGGGATCTTGAAATAGATGCCCGGGTCGAGATGGACACGCGTGATTTCACCGAAACGGGTCACGATGGCCTGTTCGCGCGCATTGACGATGAACAGTGAGGAAAACAAGACGTAGAGGCCGACGGCGACAACGCCGGCGATGATCCAGAGACGATTCATTACTGGCCTCCCGCGTTCGTGCTCGAGTTCGACTGCTGTTGCGCCCGCAATTCGGGAAGCGGCAGGTACGGCACGATGCCGGAGCCGCTCGCGCCACTTTCGACAACGACCTTTTGCGAGCCGTTCAGCACGCTCTCGATCGTTTCGAGGTAAAGGCGACGGCGGGTGACGTCCGGCGCCTTGGCATATTCTTCATAGACCGAGACGAAGCGCTGGGCCTCGCCCTCTGCTTCCTTGACGACACGGTCCTTGTAGGCGGCCGCTTCCTCCCGCGCCCGGGCAGCCTGGCCGCGGGCATCGCCCAGAAGCGTGTTGGAATACTGGCGCGCTTCCTCCTGGAAGCGGTCCTCGTCCTGTTCGGCGCGCTGCACCTCGTCGAATGCATCGGCCACCTCGGTCGGCGGGGCGACGTTCTCGAGAAGGATCTTGGAGACGTTGATGCCGGTTCCATAGCTCTCGAGGATGCTCTGCGTGATCTCGAGCACGTCGAGTTCGACCCCGGCACGATCGTCACGGAAGACATCCTGGGCCGGGCGTCGACCGACGACCTCGCGCATGGCGCTCTCGGCGGCGCGGCGGACCAGTTCGTCCGGGCCGCGCACGTTGAACAGATAGTCGGCGGGTCGGCCAATCTGCCAGAAGACCGAGAAACCGACATCGACGATGTTCTGGTCACCGGTCAGCATCAGGCCTTCGGTGGTCCCGGCGCGCGACGCGCCGGTTGAACCGATGATCGTCTGGTTCTGGGTCAGGCTGACGCGCTCGACCCGTTCGACCGGCCACATGAGGAAATGCAGGCCCGGTTCGGCAAGCTGATCCTTGGGCACGCCGAACAGCATTTCGACCCCGACTTCCTGCGGCGCGACGGTGTAGACCGACTGCGACAGCCAGAAGCCGCCAAGGGCGACAACGCCGATCAGGATCAGCCAGCGCCCGCCGGGCAGGCCGGCCGGCAGATGGTCGCGGCCGCGCTTGAACAGGTCCTCGATATTGGTGGAATTGCCACCGGGACGCCGCGGACCGCCGCCGCCCCCCGGTATCTGGCCCCAGGGGCCGCCATTGCGTCCCCCGCCGTCATTGGAATTGTTGTCCCAGGGCATTGTCAGCCTTTCGTTCGCTGGCGCCGAGATATGCGTGAACGCGCGCCGGAAGGGCAAGGCTATGCCTCCTCCCCGGAACGCGCCACAAACCTGTCGACCTATATAGGGGTGCCGACTGGCAGGATCAATGACCGGCGCGACGCTCGTAAACCGCAATGCGATAGGCGGCATCGTCGCGCTCGGACGGCGTTGCCTCCGTTCTCTCGATACACACCCATTCGTCAAGGCCGATTTCGGGAAAGCGCGTGTCGCCCTCGGCATCGAGATCGACCTCGGTGAGATAGAGCCTGTCGGCATGCGGCAGAGCCAGGGCGTAGATCTCGCCGCCGCCGATGATCATGACCTCGCTTGCCCCGTCGGCCGCCGCAATCGATTTGGCGTGGTCGAGGGCGGCGGCGAAATCGGAAAAGACCAGCACGCCCTCCGGCTGGTAGCCTTCTTGCCTTGAGACGACGATGTTGGTCCGGCCCGGCAGGGGCCTGCCGACGCTTTCGAACTGCTTGCGGCCCATCACGATCGGCTTGCCCATGGTCGTTCGCTTGAAAAACGCCATGTCGGACGGAATGCGCCAAGGCAGCGTGCCATCGCGGCCGATGACGCCGTTGCGCGCCACGGCCGCGATCAATGCGATGCCGACCAAGCCTGTCACCACTCCGTCGGCTGCAGGATCAGGATGTCGAGTTCCCGGTCGGGATAGTAATCCTTGTATGTCAGCTCGAAACGCGTCGGGCCGGTCTTTTCGATGTCCGTGCCGCAGAAGCTGACGAGATTGTCGGTCGCGCCCTTGTCGACGGTCAGATGGAAGGTGCCGATGGGTCCGAACCAGTTGCGCCCGGTCGTCAGGATGTAGGAAATCCACGATTCGTACATGGCGATGCCGCCATCGGTCCGCGCTTGCCTTTTGACGGCATTGACGAAAGGCGCGTCGATGCAGTAGCGCGTCTCGTAATCGGCAAAGAGTTCGGAATTCTTGCCTTCCCAATCAAGAAAGACCACGCCCGCCGATCCGCCGACGCTCGGCGCATAGGTGTGGCTGACCTGGACCTGTTTGCCCGCCGGAAAGACCATGCGCCAGTGATAGGTCTGTTCGAGCACCCAGTTGGGATAGGGATGCATTTCCATGCCCTGGCCCACATCCCAGTATTCCGCCATGACGACGCCGCGCGCGATCCAGTCCGCGAGCAGGTCCTTCGGCAGTTTCTCGAGCGCCTCCGAAGCGGCCTGGGTGACCGGCACCATGGGCAGGCCGGCATCGCGCAATTCGCCCGTCACGTCGATGCCGGTGGCGATAGCGCGCTGTTCGAGATCGGGAAAGACTTCCTCGCCTTCGACAAACACCCTGAAACCGAGGAAATTGGTGTCCTCGACCGGCACGCCCGTCGGCTCGTAGACGCTCGGGACGATCGCCGGCATCGGGAAGGCGACGAGGCTTTCGACATCGGTTTCGCTGGTGTTCTGGAAGATGTAGTCGACCTTGATCTCGTCCATCGAGATGAACAGGTCCTCGCGCACCATCGTCACGGCATCGGAG
>JAHJQZ010000051.1 GCA_018818925.1 Alphaproteobacteria bacterium | reverse complement strand
GCCTTCGCCCGCCTCATCCGCCTCAACCTCATGCATCGGCGCGCACTCGACGAACTCAAATCACCACCAAATCCGCCCCCCAAGGACCCAAGGCAAATGACGCTGCAACTGGTCCCGGGCTAAACCGGACAGCAGTGGATCGGGCCGGGAATGGCGCGGCGGAGTAGCCGCCGCCTGTGCAAAACGCCGACGCGATGGACGTTCGGCGTGCCAGCGCCTACTTAATCCCCCATGCGCTTTTCCGACGCCTTCCTCGATGAGATCCGCCAGCGCCTGCCGATCACGCAGGTGGTGGGCGAGCATGTCGTTTGGGACAAGCGCAAGAGCCAGCCGGGGCGGGGCGACATGTGGGCCTGCTGCCCGTTCCACGGCGAAAAGACGCCGAGCTTTCATGCCGACGACAGGAAGGGCATCTACCATTGCTTCGGCTGCGGGGCGACGGGCGACCATTTCCGCTTTCTGACCGAAAAGACCGGCATGAGCTTTCCCGAGGCGGTCGAGCGGCTTGCAAACATGGCCGGGGTGCCGATGCCGGCGCGCGACGCGGAAGCCGAAAAGCGCGACGCGGCGCGGCGCTCGCTTCATGACGTGATGGAGATCGCCGCCGGCTATTTCGAGGCGGCGCTCTCGCACAATATCGGGGCACGGGCGCGCGGCTATCTCAACGAGCGCGGCGTCTCGCCGCTCAGCCAGCAGCGCTTCCGCATCGGTTTTGCGCCGGACAGCCGCAACGGGCTCAAGGAACACCTCGCCGCCAATGGCGTCAGCGCCGAGGAGATGAAGGCGACCGGGCTTGTCGCCGAGCGCGAGGGCGATCCCTTGCCCTATGACCGGTTCCGCAACCGCATCATGTTCCCGATCACGGATTTCCGCGGGCGGATCATCGCCTTCGGGGGCAGGGCGCTTTCGGCCGACGTGCCGGCCAAGTATCTCAATTCCCCCGAGACCGAGCTCTTTCACAAGCGAAGCGTGCTCTATAACGGCCAGACGGCGCGGCGGGCGGCGCATGACGGGGCGCCGGTCGTTGTGGTCGAGGGCTATCTCGACGTCATCGCCGCCGTCTCGGCCGGGTTCCAGGGCACGGTGGCGCCGCTCGGCACGGCGTTGACCGAGGACCATCTGCAATTGCTGTGGCGGATGAGCGACATCCCGATCCTGTGCTTTGACGGCGACACGGCCGGCCAGCGGGCGGCGGAACGGGCGGCCGGGATGGTCTTGCCGGACCTCATGCCGGGCAAGTCGGTCCGGATCGCGCATCTGCCCGAGGGGCAGGACCCGGACGATCTGGTCAGGGCCGAGGGGCGCGAGGGGCTGCAGCGCGTGCTCGACGGAGCGATGGCGCTCTCTGATACGGTCTTTGCCATGGAAACGGGCGGGCAGATGCCCGAAACGCCGGAGGCGCGGGCGGCGCTCGAGGGACGGCTGCGCGAACGGGCCAATGCCATACGCGACCTGACGGTCAGGCGCCATTACCAGCAGGCCTTCGACGAAAAGCTCAACGCCCTGTTCCGGCCGAGCTGGCAGGGGCGGCGCGGCGGCCGGCAGGGGTCGGCGGGCTTTTATCGCGGCGGCGGGCAGGGCGGCGGCTGGTCCGGGGCGCCATCGCCCAAGCTCATGGTTTCGGAGACGCTGCGCAATTCCCGCCTGTTGAAGCCGGGCCGGACCATGGACCCGACGCCGCGCGAGGCGGCGATCCTGATGTGCCTGATCAACCACCCCCAGCTCTGCGAAAGCCGGCTCGAAACGCTGGCCGAACTCGATTTCGAGACGCCGCAGGCGCGCGAGGTGCTGCGGACGGTGCTCGATCTGGTCACCGCTGGCGGCAAGGCCGACGGCAAGGCCATGCTGGTGGCGCTCGGCGCAACCGGGCACGGCGAGGGCGTCGCGCGCATGCAGGCGGTGCTTGCCCGCCAGGGCGTCTGGCAGTCGGGTTCCGGCATCGCCGTCGAGGACGCGGAAACCGGGCTCCGGCACGCGCTGGCCTTGCATTACAAATCGGTTCAGCTAAATAGGGAACTCAGAGCCGCCGAGCGGGCGCTCGGCGAGGAGCTGAGCGAGGAAAATCTCGAACGGCTCAGAGACATTCGGAACCAGATCACCAGTGTCGATGGCACCGAGGCATTGATCGAGGGGTTCGGTTCGCTATCCGGGCGTGCATCGCGCAGCTTCTGATTGAAGCTCGGCGCGGGCGCGCTTTTTGCGCAGCGCGCGCAACGGATTTCGAACCTTTGCCCTTTAAGAGCTGAGGCGCCGTATCCATATACGAGGATTGCCCGCCATCCGGAGGCGGGCCTTTGCCGGAGACCCCCATGGCCACAAAGGCAGCCGAAGCCACCGAGACCGAACAGCCGACCGAAACTCCGGATTCGCCGGACAGCCCGCTGCTCGATCTTTCCGATGCCGCGGTCAAGAAGCTGATCAAGACGGCCAAGAAGCGCGGCTACGTCACTTATGAAGAGATCAATTCGGTCCTGCCCTCGGAGGAGGTGACCTCCGAGCAGATCGAGGACATCATGGCCATGTTCTCGGACATGGGCATCAATGTCGTCGACGAGGACGAGGTCGAGGAACCCGATACCTCGACCCCCGACGACGACGATTCGGGCACCGAGCTGGCCACCACCGGCACGACCGCCATCGCCAACAATTCCAACACCAAGTCGGGGTCCGACCGGACCGACGACCCGGTGCGCATGTATTTGCGCGAGATGGGCTCGGTCGAGCTCTTGAGCCGCGAGGGCGAGATCGCCATCGCCAAGCGCATCGAGGCCGGGCGCGAGACGATGATCGAGGGCCTGTGCGAAAGCCCCTTGACCTTCCAGGCCATCATCATCTGGCGCGACCAGCTCAACGAAGGCGAAATCCTTTTACGCGACATCATCGATCTCGAGGCGACCTATGCCGGGCCCGACGCCAAGCAGGCGGTTCCCGCCCCGGCGCCGAGCGAGGATGCCGGCGCGCGCCTCGACAGCGTTCCGGTGCGGTCGCGCGACGACGACGACGAAATCCAGGATTCGTCCGGCGTGCCCGAGCCCGACGACGACGACGACGACGAATACGAGAACAATTTGTCGCTTTCGGCCATGGAAGCCGAGTTGAAGCCGCAGGTCGTTTCGACCTTCGACCGCATCGCCGAAATCTACGGCAGGATGCGCGAACTGCAGGACAAGCACCACGCCCATGCCTTGAAGGCCATCGAGCTCGACAAGAACGAAAAAAAGCAGGTCGCCGGCTGGCGCGGCGAGGTGATCGCCGACGTCAAGTCGCTGTCGCTCAATGCCGGCCGCATCGAGAGCCTGGTCGAACAGCTCTACGACATCAACAAGCGGCTGATCCGCATCGAGGGGCGGCTGTTCCGCCTGGCCGAAAGCTATGGCGTCAAGCGCGACAATTTCCTCAATGTCTATTACGGCGCCGAACTCGACCCGGACTGGGCCGACAAGGTGGCGGCGCTCGATGAAAGCGGCTGGGCCGAATTCGTCCGGCGCGAGCGCGACACCATCAACGAGCTCAGGGGCCAGATCCAGACCCTCGCCGCCGAGACCGGCCTCGACATTTCCGAGTATCGCCGCATCGTCCACAAGGTGCAAAAGGGCGAGCGCGAGGCTGCCATCGCCAAAAAGGAAATGGTCGAAGCCAATCTGAGGCTCGTCATCTCCATCGCCAAGAAATACACCAATCGCGGCTTGCAGTTCCTCGACCTGATCCAGGAGGGGAACATCGGGCTGATGAAGGCGGTCGACAAGTTCGAGTATAGGCGCGGCTACAAGTTCTCGACCTATGCGACCTGGTGGATCCGCCAGGCGATCACCCGCTCGATTGCCGACCAGGCCCGCACCATCCGCATTCCGGTGCACATGATCGAAACGATCAACAAGATCGTCCGCACCTCTCGGCAGATGCTGCACGAGATCGGCCGCGAGCCGACCCCGGAGGAACTCTCCGAAAAGCTGCAGATGCCGCTCGACAAGGTCAGGAAGGTCCTGAAGATCGCCAAGGAGCCGATCTCCCTCGAAACCCCGATCGGCGACGAGGAGGATTCCAACCTCGGCGATTTCATCCCCGACACCAACGCCATCCAGCCGATCGACGCGGCCATCCAGTCCAACCTCCGCGAGACCACGACCCGCGTTTTGGCGTCGCTGACCCCGCGCGAGGAACGCGTCCTCCGCATGCGCTTCGGCATCGGCATGAACACCGACCATACGCTCGAAGAGGTGGGCCAGCAGTTCTCGGTGACCCGCGAACGCATCCGCCAGATCGAGGCCAAGGCGCTGCGGAAGCTGAAGCATCCGTCGAGGTCAAGGAAGCTGAGGAGCTTTTTGGATAATTGATGGGAAAGGGCGGCTTCGGGGCCGCCTTTTTCGATTCGACCGCGGTCTAGTGGGGAGCGCCAGGCATTTCCTGCTTTCGGTCCCCCAAAGGGCGGCAGAGCTGGCCGGCTGCGCGCGTGCGTGCTCCCTTTGCGTGGTGGCGCCAAGCGATTATTTGCGGCCCAAGGGCAACCGGCCATAGATTTATTCCGAACCGGAACCCTGAACAGGCGTAATAGTCTTCCCCGAAGTTGATCGCCTCATGTGGTCACGGGGAAGTAAAATGCAGATCACCGAGGCTACTCTCTTTCGACTTTCTGGTGTGTCCGCTATCGGGGCGGGGCTGATTTTTGCAGGCATTCAGCCGATCCATCCCGCCGACGAACTGGCGTCTGTTGCGACCGGTCTTTGGGCCGTGATCATCGCCCTGAAGCTCGTTATGTGCCTTTTGTTTATGATCGGTTTCACTGGAATTTACGCACGGCAGGCCCAAAAGGCAGGCTGGCTCGGCCTTGCCGGCTTCGCGCTGTTGACCGTTTCCTGGTTCCTCCAGACCGGCTTCGTCTTTGTCGAGCTCTTTGTCCTTCCCGTCCTTGCGGCACCGGCACCCGCCTTCATCGACAGCTATCTGGGGGTCGTAAACGGGCATCCGGGCATCATGGACATCGGCGCGCTTGTGCCAACCTACGCCGTCCTCGGCGTCTGCTATCTGCTCGGCGGCCTGCTATTCGGCATAGCGACCATTCGTGCCGCTGTTCTTTCGCGCTGGCCGGCCATCATGCTCGCTTTCGCAGCAATCATCACGCCGGCCGCTGCGTTCCTGCCTCATGCCCTCCAGCGCTATGCCGCTGTGCCAATGGGGCTGGCCATGATCTGGCTGGGCTACGCGCTCTTGTCCGAGCGCCATCGCAGCACAGTGGCGAAGAGCCCCGGACGCGCGAAGCCTGGCACCGCGGCGGCGGCCTAGCTGTACGTTCTGTGAATCCGTCGGCGGCTCCGGCCGCCTGCTTCCCACCAGACCGCACAGGAGCCTGCAATGATCGCACTGGCCTCCACGGCGCCGTCCCGGCGAAACTCAGGCGCCGCCAACTGGCTTATTCCGCTGGGATTGCTCGCACTGGCGTTCGTCCCGCTCGCTGGCGGAACGTTCAGGCTGACGACCTTGGTCGGCCAAGCAGAGATCACGGCGGAAAACGCACGCTTCTTCGCCTCGCCGATCCCGGTGGTCGTGCATATCGTCAGCGTCACACTTTTCAGCATAGTGGGAGCATTTCAGTTCTCGCCCGGCCTACGGCAAAAATGGCCCGTCTGGCACCGCGCAGCCGGCCGGGTCCTTGTCGTAGGCGGCCTTGTTGCAGCGCTATCGGGTCTGTGGATGGCGATGTTTTATGCCATCGTCCCCGCCGACAACGCGCTGCTTCACGCCTTTCGACTAACGTTCGGCGCCGCGATGGCAGCGTCCATCGTCCTTGGCTTCATTGCCATCCGGAGCCGCAATGTCTCCGTGCACCAGGCCTGGATGCGTCGCGCCTATGCCATCGGCATGGGCGCCGGCACGCAGGGTCTCACGCAGATGCCCCTGGTGATGATCTTCGGCAAGCTCGACCCTATGCCGCTGGCGCTGGCGATGGGCGGCGCCTGGATATTCAACCTGGCGGTCGCTGAATGGCTGATCTGGCGAAGCGGGCGATGAGTCCACCAACCGACGTCGAATATCTGTCAGACGCCGCCGCCCTCGAGTGACCGCATGGCGCCCATAAAGGACCAACGACATGTCTGTGTTCTTTCACACCGTTGCCATCGTCATCACCCACACACCGCTCTGGGTTTGGGCGCTCTATGCGCTATTGCTGTTCCTCGGCTTTCAGCGCACCCGCGACAGCAGTGTTGCCCTCTGGCGCGTGCTGATCCTGCCTCTTGTCGTCACGCTGCTTGCGATCTTGACCCTCATCGGCGACTGGCCGAGCGCACTGCCCACAATGCTGGTCGGCCTCGCCCTCGGTGCCTCGGCGGGCTGGCAAATTGAGGGCGACGGCGCCACCCGCCGCCTGCCCGACGGCAGGCTCTGGCTACGCAGCGAGTGGTGGTCTTTGGGCCAAATCGTGCTCATCCTGATCTTCCGCTACGCCATCAACGTCGTTGCGGCCATGAACCCCGTGCTCAACGCCAACACGATCTGGCACTTCAGCTCCCTTCTCATCTCGGCAGCCCTTTGGGGTGTGTTTGTCGGTCGTACCGCGGCAAGGCTGCGGGTGTACTTCGCGGCCGCTCCCGCGAATGCCGCCTGATCTCCGATGGTTGGCTTCCTGAGGCCCGCTTTCAGTGCCAACTTGAGACAGTAGCTTCCAGCGCTTGACTATCCGCTGTCGTTTTTTGGATTACGGTGACGGTTTACTAAATACACCATATTTCTGCCCCCGCCCAACTCCCTTCCAGCCTAGGGACTGGCGCGAAAACCTAAATGCCTGGCTGGCAAAAACCAGAAAACACCATTTTGCTTCCGAAATTGACCGTCAATTCCTTCGGACCTGTTCTATAGGCGGCGCGCATTGCTTCGGTTTTGCTGTCCGAGAACTGGTAGAGGGAGAGCGGATCATCGCCAATTCTCTGCATGTATCCGACCCAGGTCGACATCACTGCTGTCCGGTTTAGCCCGGGACCAGTTGCAGCGTCATTTGCCTTGGGTCCTTGGGGGGCGGATTTGGTGGTGATTTGAGTTCGTCGAGTGCGCGCCGATGCATGAGGTTGAGGCGGATGAGGCGGGCGAAGGCGAG
>JAHJQZ010000050.1 GCA_018818925.1 Alphaproteobacteria bacterium | reverse complement strand
TCCTCAACGCTATCGTCCGGGACAACAAACCATGGCAAAACGCTTGACCTCCAAGACAGTCGCTCCCCCCTTGGGGGGAGAGGTCGGACCGCAGCGGAGCGAAGGTCCGGGTGAGGGGGCCTTCGCCGAGTTTGCAGGCAGGCCCCCTCACCCGCCGCTTCGCGTCGACCTCTCCCCCAAGGGAGAGGTGAAAGAAGCACCCGCTTCCAACAAAACGTGAAACGCTCCAGGGGCTACCCCTCCGAGTCCACCGGAACGAACGAGGGCGCCTTTGGGCGCCTTTTTTTGCTGTCGCGGGTCCGGCTTTCAGAGTCCGGTCTTTCGCGCGGCAAGCCTTGCATCTCCTATTGCGGCCCGGCCGGGTCGATGACGCCGCTCTTGCAGTCGGCGCCGCGTGGCGCGGCGCCGGCGGCGAGGGCGCCGAGATCGGGCTCGTTGCCGATGGCACCGGAAAGGCCGATGCGCAAGCCGGAGACGAGGCGGCGAGAACCGTCGGTGATGCATTCGAGCGACATGCGGGCGCCGGTGCCGGCTCCGAAATCCGCGTCGAGCGCCTTGGCGACGGCGACGGCCGACAGGGACCTGCCCAGGTTTGCGACAAACAGCGTCGGCAGGCTCGAGGCGTTGACCGCGTCGGTCAGCGCCACCGAGGCGGCGTAATAGGTTTCCATGTCGACATTGGCGCAGGTGCCATGCTTGATCCATTCGTGCCGATCGAGCAGCGAGCGCGTGCCGGGCATGGCGCGGTCGAGCGCGGCGCGGGCTTGTTCGGACAGCTCGACCTCGGGCAGCGCCTGCCAGTCGTGGCGCTCGTCGGCCGCGCGCAGATCGGCATCGACGCCGCAATAGCTGCCCTCCGGCCACAGCCCATGCAGCGAGAATCGGCTCGCGTCTGGACTGTCCGGGGTCTGCTCGCGGCATTCGGGCAGGCGCGGCTGGGTTTCGCAGAAGGCCGGCTCCCAGCTCAGCGCCAGCACGAAGCCGCCGGTCGGCATGTCGCCGGGCGCAGGCATGGGGTCGGCGCCGCCGAAACCGCCGGTGCCGAAAAAGGCGATGGCCAGCGCGCCGAAGACGAAGACGGCGTTGACGCCGAGGATGATGATTGTGTTGCGGTTCACGGCAACCGGCTCCGGGCGGATCGGCACATGGATATCAGGTCCTTAGCACAGGTTCGCGGCGTTCCGTAGACCCGGCCGCGCTCATGCCCACCTGACCCAGCGGCCGTGGAAATCGGCGCGGCCGAGCACCTCGGTCTCGCCGCCCGGCCAGAGCGTTAGCTGCATCAGCCCGCCATCGCTGCCATTGGCAAGATTGTCGGTCTCGAAGCGGAACCAGGCGAGCGGCGTCTGCGGGCTGGCGGCGGCGCCGGCGGTCCCGAGCGTTGCCGTCAGCTCCATTTGCGTCTCCGTAGGCAGGTATTGCCAGACGACGGTGTGATAGACCATGCGGGCAAGGCCCGGCTCGGGCGCGGCCTCGAGCTGGCGCTTCAGCCATGTCCCGGCATCCTGCCTGTCGAGCACCGGCGGGCGGTGGGCGGCATAGTCGAGCGCGCGCCGCATGCGGTCGAGCCGCGCCGGCTGGTCGGGCCAGATATAGGACAAGAGCCGCAGCCGGTCGTCGGGATTGCGCGGATCGAGCGGGTTGCGGTCGCAGCCGCGCCGCGACACCACGTCGAGCCGGACGTCGCGCCTCGGGCAGGCGCCGGACCAGTCGGAGGCGACAATCAGCGGCGCATCCGCCCGGCCCCATTTCAGGCCGTCGCCGAGCTCGAAGCCATAGCGGGAAAACCAGAGATTGAGGCCGGCGCTGGCGCCGATCTCAAAGGTCGTGAGCGGCAGGCCGGTCCTGTCCGCGACGATCAGCGCCGCGCCAAGGATCATCGAGGACCGGGCGGTCTCGTTGGTCTGCGGCGGCTGGTCGAGATAGGCGCACAAAAACGCGTCATGCTCGGCAATCGCCGCCCGCAGCGCGGCAATGAGGGCCGTCTCGTTGCAGTCGTGCGGCGGATAGACCGCCTTCAGCTCCGAGGAGGCACCGGTCAGGACCAGCGCGTGCAGCCCGCCGCAGACGCGCAGCGCCAGCGCATCGGCGGCAGCGTCGCCGGGCCAGCCGCCGAGGCGGTCCGCCAGCCGGCTCCGGCCCATGGCGACCGGGATGGCGCGGCAGAGGGCGGCGGTGAACGGCGAGCCGATCCGTTCGCAGCCCAGAGCCTGTCTCTCGAAAGCGTCGAGCGGCGACGCCATCTACTGTGCCGCCTGCTGGCGGTCTTCGGGCGGGGAGTATGTGAGGCGAGGCGACCGGGCGGCGCGGGTCTCGTCAAGGCGCCGGCGTGGCGCCGTCAGCGGTGCCTTCGTGAACATTTCGGTCTCGCCGGATTTGGCCGCCCGTGCCAGGTCGAGCATGGCGTCGCAGAAGGCGTCGAGCGATTGCCGGCTCTCCGATTCGGTCGGTTCAATCAGCATGGCGCCATGCACGACCAGCGGGAAATACATGGTCATCGGGTGATAGCCCTTGTCGATCATCGCCTTGGCGAAATCGAGCGTCTGGACGCCGGTGTCCTTCAAGAAGCTGTCGTCGAACAGCACCTCATGCATGCAGGGCCTGTCGCCGAAGGGGGCCGAGAAATGACCTTCGAGCCGGGCCTTGACGTAGTTGGCGTTGAGCACCGCGATGCCCGCCGCCTCCGCCAGCCCGTCGCCGCCATGGCTCAGCATATAGGTCAGGGCGCGCATGAACATGCCCATCTGGCCATGAAAGGCGGTCAGGCGTCCGAAGCTTTCGCCGGCGCCCATCTTCTCCTCGAGGCCAAGATCGCCGCCGCCGCGCGTCAGGAACGGCACCGGCGCGAAGGGCGCCAGGCTCTCGGACAGCACGACCGGGCCCGCTCCCGGCCCGCCGCCGCCATGCGGGGTCGAGAAGGTCTTGTGCAGGTTGAGATGCATGGCATCGACGCCGAGATCGCCGGGCCGCACCAAGCCCATGATGGCGTTGAAATTGGCGCCGTCGCAGTAAAAATACGCCCCGGCCTCGTGTACCGCCGCGGCGATCTCTATGATTTCCGGCTCGAACAGGCCGAGCGTGTTCGGATTGGTCAGCATGATGGCGGCAACCTCCGGGCCGAGCGCCTGACGCACCGCTTCGGCATCGACCGTGCCCTTGTCGCCGGCGGGAAGGACCCGGACCGTATAGCCGAGGAAGGCGGCCGTCGCCGGATTGGTGCCATGCGCCGCCTCGGGGACGAGGACGACGTCGCGATGGCCCTGGCCCCGCGCCGCGTGGGCCGCCTTGATGGCCATCATGCCGCAGAGTTCGCCATGGGCGCCGGCCTTGGGGCTCAAGGCCACGGCCGTCATGCCGGTCAGGGCGAGAAGCCAGTCGCTCAATTCATCGAGGACGCCGAGGGCGCCCTGAACTGTCGAAACGGGCTGCAGCGGATGGATATCGGCAAACCCGGCGAGGCGCGCCGTCTTCTCGTTGAGGCGCGGATTGTGCTTCATCGTGCACGAGCCGAGCGGATACATGCCGCTGTCGATCGAATAGTTGAGCCGGCTCATCCGCACATAGTGGCGCATGGCTTCCGGCTCGGACAGGCCGGGCAGGTCGAGCGGCGTCTTGCGGGCGAAGCCGCCGAGGCGCGCGGTGTCGATCTCAACCTCGGGCAGGTCGACCCCGGTTTCGTCGCGGTCGCCGATCTCGAAGAGGAGCGGCTCGTCGGGCAGGAGGGCGGCGGTCAAAAAGCTCTCGGCCTCGCCCGAAGCGGTCGGGCGGCCTTGCGCATTGAGGCTCATTTCAGCTCCTCCTTCAGTCCTTCGACAAGCGCGGCGATGTCGTCGTCGCCGGTCAGTTCGGTGGCGGCAAGGACGAGGAGATTTTCCGCCTCGGGCACCTCCGGTTCGAGCCGGAAGGCCGGGACGCCGGCAAGGATGCCGCGTCGGGCCAGACGCTCGACCACGGGCGCCGCCGGCACGGGCAGGCGCAGCGTCATCTCGTTGAAAAACGTCTTGTTGAGAAGCGTCGCGCCGGGCACCGCGGCGAGCGCCTCGGCCAGCGCCGTCGCGCGGGCGTGGTTGAGCCGGGCGAGGCGGGTCAGTCCCGTTTCGCCGAGCAGCGACAGATGGATCGAGAAGGCCAGCGCTCCGAGCCCGGAATTGGTGCAGATGTTGCTGGTCGCCTTTTCGCGGCGGATATGCTGCTCGCGGGTCGAAAGGGTCAGAACGAAGCCGCGCCGACCGGCGGCGTCGATGGTTTCGCCGGCGATGCGGCCGGGCATCTGGCGGATGAATTTCTCGCGCGTCGCGAACAGGCCGACATAGGGTCCGCCAAAGTTCAGGGCATTGCCGAGCGATTGGCCCTCGCAGACGACGATGTCGGCCCCGAGCGCGCCGGGCGCCTCGACAAGCCCCAATGAGACGATCTCGGTGACAACGACGATCAGGAGGGCCCCGGCGGCGTGGGCCGCCTCGCCGAGCGATTTGACATCGCGCAGATGGCCGTAGAAGTCCGGTGTCTGCACGATAATGGCGGCAGTGGTTGCATCGATGTGATCGGTGATGTCGCCCTGTCCCTCGGGCGACGGCGACAGGCAGACAAGATCGGCCTCGCCGGCATAGGTGCGCACCACGTCGCGATAATGCGGGTGGAGGCCCCCGGAGATGACGATCTTTTGCCGCCGGGTCAGGCGGCGGGCCATCAGCGCCGCCTCGGCGGTGGCGGTCGAGCCGTCATACATCGAGGCATTGGCGACCTCCATGCCCGTGAGCCGCGCCACCTGGGTCTGGAACTCGAAGAGCATCTGCAGGGTGCCCTGCGATATTTCCGGCTGGTAGGGCGTATAGGCGGTCAGCCATTCGGAGCGCTGGATCAGGTGATCGACACTGGCCGGAACGTGATGACGGTAGGCACCGGCGCCGATGAAGAACGGACCGGAACCGGCCGCATGGTTCTTCGCCGCCAGCGCCCGCATATGCGCCTCGACGACATATTCGGGCTGGTGGTCCGGCAGGCCGGAATCGGCGGTGCGGAACACCGATTTCGGTACGGTGCGGAACAGGGCGTCGATATCGGCGACGCCGATGGTCGCGAGCATGGCGGATTTGTCGGCGGCGCCGACGGGCAGATAGCGCACGCGCGCCTCCCTTAGTCGAGAATGGCCCGATAGGCGGTTTCGTCCATCAGCGTGTCGAGTTCGGCGGTATCGGACGGCCTTAGCTTGAACAGCCAGCCGCCGGCTTCCGCCTCGACATTGACGAGGCCGGGCTCGCCGGTCAGGGTCTCATTGACCTCGACGACCTCGCCGGAAACCGGGGAATAGACCTCGGAGGCGGCCTTGACCGATTCGATCACCGCCGCCTCGTCGCCCTTCTTGAGAACCTTGCCGATCTCGGGCAGTTCGACGAAGACGATGTCGCCGAGCTGTTCCTGGGCGTAATTGGTGATGCCGACGATGCCGGTCTCGTCATCGATGCGGATGTATTCGTGATCGTTGGTGTAGCGCGTGGTCATCTCGGAACTCCCTCAGCGGGGCTTGCGGAAATAATTGTGGGGAACGAAGGGCAGTTCGGTGACGATCGCCTTCTGCACGCGGCCGCGCAGGGCGACGCCGAGCACCTGACCGGGCGCCGACAGCGCCGGCGGCACCAGACCGAGGGCGACAGCGCGCTGAAGCGTCGGGGAAAAACCACCCGATGTGACGATGCCGACGACATGGCCGTCGGCATCGAGGATTTCGGCGCCCTCGCGGGCCGGCGCGCCCTCGACCAACAGGCCGACGCGAATGCGCGACGGGCCGTGCGCCAGTTCGGACAGGATGCGTGTCGCGCCGGGGAAATCGGCGCGGGTGCGGCGGGCCTTGGACAGGGCGAAATCGAGCCCGGCCTCGACCGGCGAGATGGTCTCGTCCAGTTCGTGCCCATAGAGCGGCAGCGCCGCCTCGAGGCGCAGGGAATCGCGGGCGCCGAGGCCGATCGGCCTGACCCGCTCGTCGGCGGTCAGCGCTTGCCAGAATTCGGCGGCGCGCTCAGGCGAAACGAGGATTTCGAAGCCGTCTTCGCCGGTATAGCCGGAGCGCGAGACGATCAGTTCCTCGCCGCGCCAGTCGAACGGGCGGTAATGCATGAAGCCGAGCTCGGCGACGCCGGGGACGATGCCATTCATCACGGCCACCGCTTCCGGACCCTGCAGGGCGAGAAGGACGTTGTCGTCCAGCCGCCTTAACATGGCCCGGTCGCCGAGCGCTCCGGCGATATGAGCGAAGTCGGCCTCTTTGGTGCCGGCATTGACCACCACATAGAGCCAGCCGGCGCCTTCGGCACGGGACGGGCGGGCGATCATCAGGTCGTCGCGGGTGCCGCCGGCGTCGTTGAGCAGCAGCGTGTAGCGGATCTGGCCGGGTTTGAGCCCGGCGATGTCGCCGCAAACGAGCGGTTCGATCAGCGCCGCGATGGCGGCGTGGTCGGCTTCCGGTTCGCCGCTCGGATCGGTCAGCCCGACAAAGCTCGGCCCCATATGCGACACGTCGAACAGGCCGGCATGCTGGCGCGTCCAGTTGTGCTCGGCGACGATGCCGGTCCTGTACTGCACGGGCAGGGCATAGCCGGCAAACGGCACCATGCGGCCGCGAAGAGCGACATGGATGGCGGCGAGCGGAACGGATCGGGGGTTTAAAGTCTCAAGGTCGTCGGATTGCGCCATGCGGGCTCCACAGGCTGGACGAAGGCAGGCGCGGACCATTCCGCACCGCATGCCCCCTCTGTCCAAAAACCTGAGAGATTTCCCGGCCTCGAGAACGCGTATTCAGCCGGCTGCTCCTTCGGTGTGATGCCGCTCGGAAGCGTGTTCAGGAAAAGTGGCTACCGGTTTTCCGGTTCGAACACGCGACCACAGATGAGCGAAACCCGCTTTCCAGAGATTTAGTTTGGCGCGGTCCGTTTGCCTGAGAGTTTCCGGGGCGGTTGCTCCTTCGGCGCCGGCCCGCTACTCAAGGCCGATCTCTCCCGCGCCCGCGACTGTGCGCGATCCGACGCGACGCGTCAATCGGGCGTAGCGCGCGGTTCGCTCGAAAACGCTCAGGACCTGGTATCGAAGCCGACCCAGATGACAATGTTCTCGCCGCCGACAAAGGGAATGGCGACGTTGTCGACCACCTTGACGAAGCTCTGGCTCTGCTCGCCGCCGACAAGGCTGACCGGAATGTCGTATTTTTCCGAGAACACCGCCAGATCGTCGCGTTCGACGGCGAAGCGGACGGGAATGATATATTCCTTGTTCTCGCCGGCCGGGCCGAGCAGGACGCGGCCGACCACGCCCATGTCGACGGTGATCAACCCGTTGGAGGCGGTGCAGGCACGCGACTGCTTGTCGATGACGGCCTCGAACTGCAGGGAACGGGCATCGCCGAAGCGGTCGTTCTGGTAGGCATAGATCGCCTCGCCGCCATTGCGCACCCTGATCGGCGGGCATTCGGTGGCGATGGCCGGCGCCGTGGCGAGGGCCGTCATGTCGATCTGTTCCTGGGAGGGGGAGGCGTTGGCGAGGGCGCCGGTGCTGCCGGTCGTGGTCGGCGAAGCGCTTGAGCCGAACATCGACCCCATTGAACAGGCCGAAAGGGCGACAGCCAGGGCAACGCCAAAGACGGATTTGAGCGCCACACCGCTGTGTGCCGCGAACTTGAACTCAGACATGCCCTTCCCCACAACACAACGCATGGCGCTTCACAGCGACGCCAGAACCGCATGAGCGCCCGAGGTGGTGACCTCGCCCGGCGCCTGCTCGGCGTAGACCGCCTCGACTTTGCCTCTATCTATCACAATTGCGGCGCGAATATAGCGCGTCCCCATGCCGCTCGCGGACATGTCCTTGTCGAGCCCCAGCGCCCGGCACAGGGCGGCATTGCCGTCGGCGATGAACACGACGGCATCGAGCGCCCCGCTGGCCTTGGCCCAGGCCTTGACGACGTGGTGGTCGTTGACCGTGCCACAGACGATGCGGCTGACGCCCCTTGCCCTGATCTGGTCCGCCAGTTCGATATAGCCGGGCAGGTGATTGGTGTGGCAGGTCGGGGTGAAGGCACCCGGAACCGTGAAGAACACCACCCTGTCGGCCGAAAGGACATCGCGGGCATCGGCATCGGCGGATCCGGCCGCGTCCACCAGCTTGACGGGAACCGAGGGGATGTCGTCGCCCGGTGCGATCATGAGGCACATTCTCTTTGGAACTTGGATCAGGCGCTCGACTTGAGGCTTCGCATGTCTTGGTGAAACAAACCCTAACGGCTTTCCAGTTTCCGGACAATCTCGTATGGGCCGTCATCCGTAGCGAAGGTTAAGCGCAGCGCCGCCGCCTGCCAGGACGTGTCGCCCCCGGGGGCGAGAAGCGCGAATTGCAGCCTGTTCCGCGCCTCGTCGACCTCGGGTGCGCCGAACATGCTTGCGGTGCCGTCAAGGCTCGGAAACACCTGCATCGGGTCGATTCTTTGCGGATCGAAGAGCATGGACAGCGCGCCGGTCGTCCGGTCGAATTCCATCTCGCCGAGCGGCGGGTCGACACCCTCGAACGGGATCGGCGTCAGGTTGAGGGCCTGGCGCAGCCTCAAGGAATTGCCGGGATCGGTGCGGGCGTCGCCGGGCAGCGACAGCGTCGCGCGAAACGGCACGCAGATATCCGAGCACACGCCCATGACGATTTCGAGCGTCAGCGGCGCGGCGGCGGGCGCGTCGACCAGCGCCGGCAGAATGATCGTGTCGCGATAGACCAGGTCGACATAGCCCTCAGACAGGTCCCATTCCGGCAGAGGCCAGCGCATTTCGAGATCGACCGGACCATCGCCGCCACTGGCGGCGACGGTCGTGGGCAGGCCGGTCTCTCCGGGCAGGCGCCAATAGGTGTTGATGCCGGCGCCCAGTTCGATCTCGATGCCGACAAGCGCCCTGCCCTCGGCTTCGGTGCCGGCCGAGAGCGCGCGCAGACGGGCTCCGGGCATGATTTCGGACCATCCGGTCTCGGCGGAAGCCGCGGCGGCGGGGGCAAGGGCGACAACAAGGGCGAAAGCGGCGGCGTGTTTCATGCAATCGGGGATAAACCGGATTTGCGGCGAACCCAAGTCACCGGTTTTCAGGACTTCGTGTTCGCAGGGGATTTGCACTTTTCGCCGAAAACCCTAAACTTGGGCCGCGGGCAGCGGAATGGACCGGAGACAAGCGCAAGGAGGCAGAAATGCCAATGTCGTCGCTCAAGGGACATTTCCTGATCGCCACGCCGGGAATGGCCGATGAGCGCTTTTCCGAAAGCGTCGTCTATCTGGTCGGTCACGGCGAGGATGGCGCCATGGGCCTTGTTGTCAATCACCGGCTTCCCAATCTCAGTGCCGGCGACATTTTCGGCGAGCTCGAACTCGGGCCGCCCGACGAGCTGATCCGCGTGCCGGAGCGCATCCGCAAGCGCGCCGTGCTGTTGGGCGGACCGGTCGAGACCGGGCGCGGCTTCGTGCTGCATTCCCGCGACTATTTCCGCGCCGAGAACTCCTACGAGGTCAATGACGAGATCGGCCTGACCGCGACGCTCGACGTGTTGAGGGCCATCGCCTTCGGCTCCGGCCCGGCACAGTCGCTTTTGGCACTCGGCTATTGCGGCTGGGCCCCCGGCCAGCTCGAGCACGAGCTGCGCGGCAATGGCTGGCTGACCGCGCCGCATTCGCGCGACATCCTGTTCGAGGTGCCGGTTGAACGCCGCTATGAGGCAGCCCTTGCCTCGATCGGTGTCAATCGCGCCGCCCTGTCGGGCGATATCGGCAACGCCTGAAGCAGGTCTTTTCTGACGGAATCGCCATCTGCTTCCCTCCCCTTGATGGGGACTTCGCGCCGTCCCGAAGGGTCAATGGTGCCGGTGGCACCATTGAAGGCAAGAAGGCCCGGCGAAGCCGGGTCGGGTGGGGTGGAGCAACATACGCCGGCGTAATACCCCCACCCTCAATCCCTCCCCACAAAGGGGCAGGGAGGCAGGTCGACGCTTCAGACGAAACCTGACAAGCTCTAAGGCCGGCCCTTCAGGCCGCGCCGCTCGTCGGCGCCGGCTTGGGGGCGGCGGCACGGGCGGGCGCGTTGTGCATGAGCCGCTTGTGCAACGCATCGGCGTCCATCGGTTCGGCGAACAGATAGCCCTGGCCGTAATGGCAGGAGAGCTGCATCAGCCGGTCGCGCTCGGCCTCGGTCTCGATGCCCTCGCCAATGACCATGAGGTCGAGTTCGGCGGCGAGCGCCACGATGGCGCGCATGATCGGCGCCTGGGTGTGGACCAGGCCGCTGTCCCCCGACAACCGGACGAAATCGGCGGCGATCTTGATGGTGTCGGCCGGAAAGCGGTGCAGATAGCCGAACGAGGAGTGTCCGGTGCCGAAATCGTCGAGCGCGATCCCCAGGCCCATCGCCTTGAGATTGGCCAGCACATAGGCCGAGTGCTCGGGATTGAGCATCAGCTGGCCCTCGGTGATTTCGAGCTTGATATGGCTGGCCACCGACTTGTGCTCGTCGAGATAGCTGCGCATGTCGGCCAGGAGCGTCTCCTTGGCCAGCTGTCGCGGCGACAGGTTGACCGAGACGAAGAAGCCTTCGGGCAGGTGACCGCCGTTTTGCCAGGTCTCGAGCTGGCCGGCCGACTGCTCGAAGATCAGGCGCCCCAGCTCCTCGATCTGCCCGGAACGCTCGGCCAGGGGAACGAATTCCTCGGGCCCGATCAGGCCGCGGATCGGGTGGCGCCAGCGCACAAGCGCCTCGGCGCCGACGATCCGCCCGGAAGTCAACTCGCAGATCGGCTGGTAATACATGCGGATCTGGTCGTTCTTCATCGCCCGGGAAAGGTCTTCCTCGGTCGCCTTGGCGAGAGCGGCAATGGAACGCGCGGCGGCGCGATAGGCCTCGATGCGGTCGCCGCCGTGGCGCTTGGCGTAGAGCATGGCCAGTTCGGCGTCGCGCAGCACGTCGGCCGCCTGGGCCGGGCCGTTGTCGAAGATGGTGACGCCGAGCGACGCCGAGACGGCGATGTCGCGCTCGCCGAAGGTGAACGGGGCGCGGATAGCCTTGCGCAGCTGGTCGGAGACCTCGGCGATGCGGTCGGCGGTCTGTTCCGAGCACAGGACGACGCCGAACTGGTCGGCATTGAGCCGCGCCACCGAATCGAGCGGCCGCATCTGCCGGGCGATGCGGCGGGCAATGGCCAGAAGAACGGAATCGGCACCGGCCTGGCCGAGCCGTTCGACGACGCCGGAGAACTTGTCGATGTCGATGAAAAACACCGCCGGCTTGGCGCCCTCGCCGTGGCGCGAGCGTTCGAGGGCGCTATCGAGCCGGTCGAGGAACAATTCCCTGTTGGGCAGGCCGGTCAGGCTGTCATTGACCGAATCGTGCAGGAGCCGCTGGCGCGCCGCCCGGTCGGAGGTCACGTCCTGCAACGTCCCGACGACGCGGGAGACCTGACCGTCGCCGGCCAGGACCGGCTTGGCGCGCAGGCGGAAGGCGCGGTAGCTGGCGTCCTGCGCCTGAATGCGCAGATCGAGGCTGACCTTGCCGCGCCGCATCTCGACCAGCGTGTCGAGGGCGGTGCGAAAACGGTCCTGGTCCTCGGGATGGATGCGTTCGAGCCAGGCCTTGATCGGGCCGCGCAGGCTCGGATTGGAGACGCCGAGGCGCGACGCCAGCTCTTCGCTGACCTGCACGCGGTCGCGGTCGACATTCCAGTCGAAGACGAAATCGCCGCAGCCGGTCAGGGCCAGGGCCCGGCGCTCGACCTCGGAAAGCGCGCCGATCGACACCTGCCCTTCGGAAAAGGCGTGCTGCACCGTGGTGAAGCCGATCAGCATGACGAGAAGGACAAGGCCGCCGGCGACGGCCGGCTGGGCGATGTCATTGGTGACGCGGCCGGAAATGACCAGCCAGGCATAGAAGAGCCAGGCGATGTAGATGATCCAGGTCGGCACCAGGAACACGGCTCGGTCGTAGCCCCGCAAGGCCAGAAGCACGATGATGAACAGCCCGAGGAAGCCGAGCACCATCATGGCGACGCGGGCAATAGTGGCCGCAAGCTCGGGCTGGACGAAGGAATAGGCGAACAGGCCGAGGAACACCGCGATGAGCGCCAGCGCCAGGTGCAGGAATCTCAGGTGCCAGCGGTGCAGGTTCAAATAGATGAACAGAAAGCCGAAAAGGGTCGTCGCCAGCGCCGCCTCCGCCGCGGCGCGATAGGGCTGGATGGCACCGTTGCCGACCCCGAGAAGCCGGCCGAGCACGCCGAAATCGACGAGGAGGTAGGCAAGCACCGCCCAGGCCAGCGCCGCCGTCGCCGGAAAGACGCCGCGGCCCTTGACGACGAACATGATGGTCAGGAACACGGCGGCGAGGCTGGCGATGCCGAGCACCGTTCCCCGGAACAGGGTGAAGGAGTTGACGTAGTCGCGATAGGCGTCGGGCTTCCACAAATAGAGTTCGGGCAGCTCGCCCTCGACCAGTTCGGCAACGAAGGTGACGGTGGCGCCCGGATCAAGGGTGATCTCGAAGACGTCGGCTTCCGGGTCGGGAACGCGTTCGGGGCGGATGCCGGCATTGACGGTCAGGACCGCGATGCGGTCCGAGCCGAGATCGGGTTCGATCAATCCGGAGCCCGGCAGGCGATGGAACGGCGCCACCAGCAGCCGCTGCATCTGGGTGTCGCTCTCGTTGGCGAGCGCGAACAGGGCCCAGTTGGGATTGGTACTCGCCTTTTCGGCCAGAACCTCGATGCGCCTGATGATGCCGTCGGCACCGGGTGCCGTCGACAATTGCACACGCCCGTTCTCGCCGGGCATGATATCGATGCCGGCGCGCAGGTTGATGGCGTTGACGCTGTCGGGGACAGTGATGATCTCGAATGCCCGCGCCCCGGAGGCGGCGAACGCAGTCAACAGCAGGGCAAGCAAAAGGCGCAGCACGAAACGCATTATCGGCGGTACAATCCTGACTTTTAACATGCCGCAGAACCCTTTGGTAAAGCGGTTCGGCGCGCCCCACAAGCGCGGGAGCCTTTTCCGGCCCCGTTCATCCCCGGCTCTTGAGGTAACGGTCCCGCGTCAGCCCGTAAAGCACATGATCGCGCCAGATGCCGTCGATCTGCAGATAGGCCTCGGCAAATCCCTCCTCGCGGAAGCCGTTCTTCTCGAGCACGCGACGCGAGGCGGTGTTGTCGGGCAGGCAGGCGGCGTTCAGGCGCCGAAGCTCCAGATCGTTGAAGGCGAAGGGCAGGAGCATGTGGACCGCCTCGGTCATGATGCCCTTGCCGGCGCTGTCGACGTTCATCCAGTAGCCGAGATTGCCGTGCATGGCGGCGCGGCGGCGGATATTGGACAATGTCAGGCCACCGCACAGTCCATGCTGCCCGCATGCCCGGTTGAAGATGAAGAACGAAAACTCGGTGCCGGCTTCGGCCTCGCGGCGGTTGCGCCTCAAACGCTCGCGGAACACGGCGGGCGACAGGTCGACCTCGCTCCAGCGCGGCTCGAAGGGCTTGAGGAACGCATGGCTGGCGAGCCTTACGTCGCGCCACTCGGCGTAGTCTGACGGCCGGGCGGCCCGCAGCAGAAGTTCGCCGCGGATCAGTTCGGGCGTCCGGTCCGGGGCAAAGATGCGGTCGAGCATATCCACTGGCGTGCCTAGCGCCCGCGGCGTTCTGGCGACATCGGAACGGGCGACCCGTTTTTTCGGGGCGGCAAAATGCCTGCCGGATGTCGCTCGCCGGAATTTCGCATGATGCTCAGGCCCTCAGCCGCGACACCACGAAGTCGTGGTCCGGCAAATGGGCGACGGGTCCGATCCCGGCGATCGAGACGCGATCGGTCTCGAAGAGCTGATGCGCGACCTGTTTGACGCGTTCGGCGGTGATGCGGTTGATGCGCTCGACCGTCTCCTCGAGCGGAATGACGCGGCCCCACAGGATCTGCTGGCGGGCGATCTGGCCGGCGCGCGAGGACGGGCTTTCAAGCGACATCAACAGGCCGGCGCGGATCTGGTTGCGCACGCGTGTCACTTCGTCGTCGGTGATGGTATCGGCGGCGCGGCGCAATTCGTCGAGCACCACCTGCACGAGATCGCCGACCTCGTCGCGCCCGGTCGCCGCCGCGACGCCGAAGACGCCGCTGTCGGCGAAGGCCCAGTGAAAGGCATAGACCGAATAGCACAGGCCGCGCTTCTCGCGGACCTCCTGGAACAGCCGCGAGCTCATGCCGCCGCCGAGGATCGAAGACAGCACCTGGACGGTATAGAAGCCGTCCGAATTGTAGGGTCGGCCTTCGAGGCCGAGTATGATGTGGGCCTGTTCGTGCTCGGTCTCAAGCTGCTCTTCGCCGCCGATATAGCGCGCCGCCTGCGGCTCGCTTCTCGAGGCCGGTTCGAGCGCAGTAAACTGGCGCTCGGCGACGCGCACGAGCTTGTCGTGATCGACATTGCCGGCTGCGGCGAGGATCATGCGGTCGCCGGTATAGTTGCGGTCGAGATAGCCGCGAATGGCGGCCGGCGAGAAGCCGCGCACCGATTCCGCCGTGCCCAGGATCGTCCGTCCGATCGGCTGGTCGGGAAAGGAAACGCCCTGGAACAGGTCGAAGACGTGATCGTCCGGGTCGTCGCGGGCGGCGCCGATCTCCTGGACGATGACCTGCTGCTCGCGGGCCAGTTCGTTTTCGTCGAAGGCGGAATTCTGCAGGATATCGGCGATGATGTCGGCGGCCATGCCGACATCCTCCTTGAGCACGCGGGCGAAATAGCCGGTGTGTTCGACCGAGGTCGCGGCATTGACCTCACCCCCGACCCCCTCGATCGCCTCGGCGATGGCGCGGGCCGAACGGGTTTTCGTCCCCTTGAAAGCCATGTGTTCGAGCAGGTGGGAGATGCCATGCTCGTTAGCGTGCTCGGAACGGGAGCCGGACTTGACCCACACGCCGAGCGAGGCACTTTCGAGATGCGGCATGTTGTGCGTGAGCACGGTCATGCCGTTGTCGAGTGTCGTCGATTCTACGCTCAACTCATTCCTCCCAGGCGCGGCTTTTGCCGCTGACAAAGTCCTCGAGTGTTTTCAGATCATTCGGGAGCAAGGTCAACCGTTCCTCGCGATCCATCAGGCCAGCCAACCACACCGGCAGGGCCGGTTCAACTCCCGTCGCGCTGGCCACGGCCGCCGGAAACTTGGCCGGATGCGCCGTCGAAAGGGCGATCATCGGCCGCGCCGCGTCGCGGAACCTTGTGGCAACCCCGAGCCCGACCGCGGTATGCGGGTCGGCAAGATAGAGGGAGAGGTCGAGCGCCGCCTTCATCGCGGCGGCCGTTTCCGCCTCGTTCGTGGTGCCGGCGGCAAAGCCGGCGCGGATCTGGGCAAGCGCCTTTTCCGGCAGGGCGAAGCTGCCCGACTGGCCGAGCGAGGCGATGAGGCGCGCCGTTTCCGCGCCGTCGCGCCCGCAGCTTTCGAACACCAGCCGCTCGAAATTGGACGAAACCTGAATGTCCATGGACGGACTCATGGTCGGACGGACGCCATCGACCTCGTAGCGGCCGGTGTCGAGTGTGCGCTTGAGGATGTCGTTCTCGTTGGTGGCAATGACGAGCTTGCCGATCGGCAGGCCCATGCGGCGGGCGACTTCGCCGGCGAAGATGTCGCCGAAATTGCCGGTCGGCACGGTGAAATCGACCTTGCGCCAGGGCGATCCCAGCGCCGCGGCGGCGGTGAAATAGTAGACGGTCTGGGCGACGATGCGGCCCCAGTTGATCGAGTTGACGGCACCGAGCGAGGCGCGTTCGCGAAAGTCCTTGTTGTTGAACAACCCCTTGAGCAGCGCCTGACAATCGTCGAACGTGCCTTCGATGGCGATGTTGTGAACATTGTCGGCCAGAACCGTTGTCATCTGGCGGCGCTGCACCTCGGAGGTCCGGTCCCTGGGGTGCATGATGAAGATGTCGATGTTGTCGCGGCCGCGAAAGGCCTCGATGGCGGCCGAGCCGGTATCGCCGGAGGTGGCGCCGACAATGGTGGCCCGTTTGCCGCGGGCGGTCAGGATATGGTCCATCACCCGCGCCAGGAACTGCATGGCCACGTCCTTGAAGGCCAGGGTCGGCCCGTGGAACAGCTCGAGCACGAACAGGCCGGGGGACAGCTCGACCAGCGGCGTGGTCGAGGGGTGGCGGAAGGTGCCATAGGCGGCCTCGGCGATCGCGCCGAGATCGGCATCGGCAATCTCGCCGCCCGTGAAGCGGGCGATCAGGTCGGTGGCGACTTCGGCGAAGGGCCGGTTGGCGAAGCCGGCGATCTCGTCGGGCGAGACCTCCGGCCAGCGCTCGGGCAGGTACAGTCCGCCGTCGCTGGCAAGGCCGGTCATGACGGTGTCGCAAAAACCAAGCGTCGGCGCGCGACCGCGCGTGGAGATGTATTTCATGGTCTTTTGCCTCTGGAAGCGGCGGCTAACCTAGTGTTTGGCCGGTTATGACGCAAGCGTTCAGCCCTTGCGCCGGGCGAAAAGCCAGACGCCGAGCATCACCAGTGCCATTGCGGCCAGCCCGTACCAGGTCAAGGCGTATTCGAAATGGCGGTTGGGCAGGGCGAATTTGGTCTCGCCGCCCTGCGGCAGCCCGCCCTCGGCATGGGCGTCGGCATCGATATAGGCGGGCAGGACCGGCATGAGCGCCGGATCGGAAATGGCCGCGAAGCGGGCCGGATCGCGGATCCATTCCACCCGGTCGACTCGGTCGGTGCCGGGGGTGAAGGCGTTGGCGGCTTCGGGCCGGCGCAGGATGCCGGTCACGGCGACCGCGCCGCTTTCGGCCGCGCCGCCATCGGCAAAGACCGACTTGAGCCGTTCGGGCACGAAACCACGGTTGACCCAGACGACACCGCCATCGCTGAGCACCAGCGGCGCGACGACCCAGTATCCGGGGCCGGACTGGCTGCCGCGCGGCTCGCCGAGGCTGGTGAAGACAAGAATTGTCTCATCGTGGCGGAAGGTGCCGGTCAGCGCGACGCTGCGATAGTCCCAGATGTCGGGATCGAAGCCGACCCATTCGGCGACGCGCGGCAGCGGTTGGGGCGGGCGCTCCGCCCTTTCGGCGATGCGGGCGATCTCGGCCTGTTTTTGCTCAAGGCGCATGACCTGCCAGGTGCCGAGGCCGGCGCAGATGGCGGCGAGGGTGAGGATAAGAAGCACGAATCCGAGGCGCGGCTTCTCGCGGCGCGGCGCGTTCAGCCGTGCCATTTCCTCGGCTACCTTGTCGAAACCCTCACTCAGAGCGGCCTTCCCTTGCGCCATTGGCATATTGCAGCGCGATCATGGTCGCCTTGAACGGCCGGAGCAAGAGAAGGCACAGGACCACAGTCACCGGAATCCACAAGGCCAGGTGAACAAAGACCGGCGGGTGGAACAGCGCGTCGACAATGGCCCAGAGCAGGACGACCACGGCGCCGGCAATGAGGATGATGAACACCGCCGGCCCGTCGCCGCTGTCGGCGAAATCATAATCGAGCCCGCAGCTTTCGCAGGACGTACCGATCGTCAGGAAGCCGGCGAAGAGGTGTCCCTCGCCGCAGCGCGGGCAACGGCTTTTGAGGCCGGCCGCAAAGGGCGAAACATGATGATGGTGACTGGTTTCGGGCATGCTTGCCCTCCAACAAGAGTATTTGTCGCGCAGGTTTTTGTTCATGCGTCATTGGAAGGAGCGTAGCGACGAAGCAATCCACAAGGCAATGGGCGCCGGCGTTCGTTGCCTTGTGGATTGCCGCGCGCCCGTTGGGCGCTCGCAATGACGGCCCGCTTGCGGCGGATCAGACCAGGCAACCCGCCAAAAGAACTCCGGGGCCTTGCGGCCCCGGATTGTGAAGTCGCTAGCCGTGATGGACCGCCAGGGCGCCGCCCCAGCTCCCCCAGACATAGATGCAGGCGAACAGGAACAGCCAGACCACATCGACGAAATGCCAGTACCAGGCGGCGAACTCGAAGCCGAGATGGTTCTTGGCGTCGAACTGGCCGGCCAGCGCCCGGAACAGGTTCACGGTCAAAAAGATCGTGCCGATGAGGACGTGGAAGCCGTGAAAGCCCGTCGCCATGAAGAAAGAGGCGCCGTAGACATTGCCCGAATAGGCAAAGCCCGCGGTCGAATACTCGATGGCCTGGACGGTGGTGAACAGGGCGCCGAGCACGACGGTGAGAATGAGACCCCATTTGAGGCC
>JAHJQZ010000002.1 GCA_018818925.1 Alphaproteobacteria bacterium | reverse complement strand
CCGCGCTCGGAAGGCAACAACGTGGTCGACGAGGAAGGCACGCCGCTGTGGCGCGCCGCGCCATCGCCGCACGGCCCGTATTGGGAAGAGGGCATGAAGGTCGGTTATCAGGACGTGGGTTCGTGGACTATTCTGAAGTCGACGCCCGGCGACCGCGCCAAGGCGGCCTGGCTCTATGCCCAGTTCGTGACATCCAAGACCATCGACACCAAGAAGAGCCAGGTCGGCCTGACCTTCGTCCGCAACTCGACGATCATGGACGAGAGCTTTACCGAGCGCGCTCCGAAACTCGGCGGCCTCATCGAGTTCTATCGCTCGCCCGACCGCGTGGTCTGGACCCCGACCGGCGTCAACGTTCCCGACTATCCCAAGCTGGCCCAGATCTGGTGGCAGCAGATCGGTGACGTGAACTCCGGCGTGTTCACGCCTCAGGAAGCCATGGACCGTCTCGCCGAAGAGATGGACGTCACCATGTCCCGCATGCAGGCGGCTGACGAATCCGCCAACGTCTATGGCGGTTGCGGTCCGCGGCTCAACGAGCCTGTCGATCCGCAATACTGGCTCGATCAGCCGGGTTCACCCAAGCCGAAGCTCGAAAACGAGAAGCCGCAGGGCGAAACCATTGCTTACGAAGAACTGATCAAGCAGTGGAGCGAGGCCAGCAACTAGTCCTCCCGACATTGGTGCTGAGACCCGGGGCGCGATTTCGCCCCGGGTTCCTCCAAAAACGCCTATGATAAGCGAGACACGAACTCGCAACCTCTTGGTAGGGCGGCTTTACTATGCTCGAACTCAAGTCAGTTGAAAAAACCGTCGGCATCGAGACCCACATCCATCCGACGGACCTCACACTGGAACCCGGCAGCTTCAATATCCTTCTGGGAACGACACTCGCGGGCAAAACCACTCTGATGCAGTTGATGGCCGGCCTTGAACGGCCGACCTCGGGCGAAGTCTGGTTCAACGGCAAGAACGTGACCGGCGTCGCCGTGCAGAAGCGCAACGTTTCCATCGTCTACCAGCAGTTCATCAACTATCCGAACATGACGGTTTACGAGAACATCGCCTCGCCGCTGCGTGTCGCCCGGATGTCCGGCCAAGAAATAGAGAAGCGCGTCGGCGGCCTTGCGGAAATGCTGAGAATCTCCAGCATGCTGGATCGCCGTCCGTCCGAGCTGTCGGGCGGCCAGCAGCAGCGCTGCGCCATCGCTCGGGCTCTGGCCAAGGAATCGGAGATGATCCTTCTCGACGAACCGCTGGCCAATCTCGATTTCAAGCTGCGCGAGGAACTGCGCGACGAGCTGCCGCGCATCTTCCAGGAACGCGATTGCGTCGTGGTCTATGCCACGACCGAGCCGACCGAGGCGCTCCTGTTCGGCGGCAAGACGGCCGCCATGCATCACGGGCGGGTCATCGACTTCGGACCGACGGGCCAGGCCTATCGCCAGCCGGTCAACCTGCTGGCGGCGAAGGTGTTTTCCGAACCGCCGATCAACACGGCATCCATCACCAAGAAGGGCGCCCGCTTCGTGCTCAACGACAAGGTGCACTGGCCGGTGCCGGACAGGCTCAAATCGCTGCGCGACGGTGCCTATACGATGGGCATAAGGCCCCATCACGTCTCGCCACTCAAGGTCGGCGAGACACCTGTCGCGGTGGAGGGCATCGTCCATATCGCCGAACTCAGCGGCTCGGAAAGCATGATCCATTTCGATGCCTACGGAGATTCGTGGGTGTCGCTGTCGCATGGCGTGCATCCCTTCGATGCTGGCGCCAAAGCGACGCTTTATGCGGATGTGTCCAGATGCCTTTATTTCGATGAAGACGAGCGGCTGGTGGCCGTTTCGGAACAGCGGGAGGCCGTGTGACATGGCCCGGATCACGCTATCCAAACTCAGGCACAGCTACTTTCCCGTTCCCTACAAGGAGGAACACTGGGCCCTCAAGCAACTCGATCTCGAATGGGAAGACGGCGGCGCCTATGCGCTGCTCGGCCCGTCCGGCTGCGGCAAGACCACCCTTTTGAACATCATCTCCGGTCTTTTGGTGCCAACGGAGGGCCAGATCCTGTTCGATGGCAAGGACGTTTCGCACCTGCCGCCGGAGAAGCGCCAGATCGCCCAGGTGTTTCAGTTCCCGGTCGTTTACGACACCATGACGGTGCGCGACAATCTCGCCTTTCCCCTGCGCAACCGGCGCGTCCCGGAAGCCGAGATCGCCGAGCGCGTCAGGGAAATCGCCGAGATGACCGACCTGACCCCGACGCTGGGCAACCGTGCCTCGCACCTGACCGCCGACGGCAAGCAGAAGATTTCGCTCGGCCGGGGCCTCGTCCGCACCGACGTCAACGCCATCCTGTTCGACGAACCGCTGACGGTGATTGATCCGCATCTCAAGTTCCGCCTGCGCGCCAAGCTCAAGGAACTGCAGCAGCGCATCGCCCTGACGATGATCTATGTCACCCATGACCAGACCGAGGCGCTCACCTTCGCCGACCGCGTCGTCGTCATGAACATGGGCGAGGTGGTGCAGATCGGCACGCCCTCGGACCTGTTCGATCGGCCGCACCACACCTTTGTGGGGCATTTCATCGGCTCGCCGGGCATGAACGTGCTGCCCTGCGCCATCGACAACGGCAAGGCCGTGGTTGCCGGCCATGTCATTGAAACTGCAAACCGGATCAGCAAGGACGCTGCCTTGACCGAGGTCGGCGTGCGGCCCGAATTCGTCAGCCTGGCGTCCCAAGGGCTCGAGGCCCGGATCGTGCGCGTCAGCGACGCCGGCCGGTTCCGCATTGTCTCGACCGAATGCGCCGCCGGTCCGGTCAAGCTTCTCGCCGGCGACGATATCGAAATTCCCGCCGACGGGGCGAGGTTGCGCTTCGACCCCGCCAATACGCGCATTTATGCCGATGGATGGCTCGCTGGTTCGGAGGCCGACCGATGAACAAGACGGTAAACCAAAAAGGCTGGCTCTTTGTCGCACCGGTTGTCCTGCTGGTGGCGTTCAACGCCCTCATCCCGCTGATGACCGTGGTCAATTATTCGGTGCAGGAAACCTTCGGCGACAATCTGTTCTTCTGGGCCGGACTGCGCTGGTTCGTGGACATCCTTGCTTCGCCGCGTTTCCACGACTCGCTCGTGCGCCAGCTCATCTTCACCTTTTCAATCCTTTTGATCGAAGTGCCGCTCGGCGTCGCGGTGGCGCTGGCCATGCCGCGCAAGGGCATCGGGGTTTCGGTGTGCCTTGTGTTCATGGCCATGCCGCTGCTCATCCCGTGGAACGTTGTGGGCTCGATGTGGAACATCTTCGCGCTGCCCGACATCGGCTTCCTCGGTTGGGCATTGAACGCGATCGGCATCGACTACAACTTCACCCAGGATCCGGTCGATGCGTGGTTCACGCTGATCTTCATGGATGTCTGGCACTGGACCTCGCTGGTCGTGCTGCTCGCCTATGCTGGGCTCGTCGCCATTCCCGACGACTATTATCAGGCTGCCAAGATCGACGGGGCCCGTCCCTGGGCGGTGTTCCGCTACATCCAGCTTCCCAAGATGCGCCGCGTTCTGACCATCGCCGTGCTCTTGCGGTTCATGGACAGCTTCAACATCTACACCGAGCCCTTCGTCCTCACCGGCGGCGGACCGGGCAACTCGACGACATTGCTGTCCATCGATCTGGTCAAGATCGCGCTTGGGCAGTTCGACCTCGGACCGGCGGCGGCGATGTCGCTGATCTACTTCCTGGTCATTCTGCTCTCGAGCTGGATCTTTTACACCCTCATGATGCGCGGGGAGGAAAGCTGATGCGACGCTTTATTTGGCTCGTGCCGACGCTCTACATCATCATTCTCATGCTGCCGATCTATTGGCTCGTGAACATGTCGTTCAAGACGACATCCGAGATCATCAATACGTTCTCGCTGTATCCGATGAAATTCACCCTGGAAAACTATCAAAAGATCTTCACCGATCCGACCTGGTATATGGGCTACGTCAATTCGATCTTCTATGTGACGTTGAACACGGTGATTTCGGTGACGGTGGCGCTACCGGCCGCCTATGCCTTCTCGCGCTACCGGTTCCTCGGCGACAAGCATCTGTTCTTCTGGCTTTTGACCAACCGCATGGCGCCGGCCGCCGTGTTCGCGCTGCCGTTCTTCCAGCTCTATTCGGCCATCGGGTTGTTCGACACCCATCTCGCCGTGGCGCTGGCCCACACCCTGTTCAACATCCCGCTGGCGGTGTGGATTCTCGAAGGGTTCATTTCCGGCGTTCCCAAGCAGCTCGATGAGACCGCCTATGTCGACGGCTATTCGTTCTGGGCCTTCTTCATCAAGATCTTCATCCCGACGATCGCCGCCGGCATCGGCGTGGCGATGTTCTTCTGCTTCATGTTCTCCTGGGTCGAACTGCTTTTGGCCAAGACCCTGACTGCCGTGGCGGCCAAGCCGATCGCGGCGACCATGACCAGAACGGCATCGAGCGCCGGATATGAACTCGGCCTGCTCGCAGCAGCGGGGACACTGACCATCATCCCGGGGGCCGTCGTGATCTACTTCGTGCGCAACTACATCGCCAAGGGCTTCGCCCTGGGTCGGGTCTAGAGGAGCTACGCCATGGATTTCAACCTCTCATGGATGGCCTGGACCTGGCCGACCGCCGGATTCTTCCTGCTCATTTTCGGATCGATCGCCGCGATGGGAGTTTGGGAATACTTCCGCCCCGGCGGCGACCCCCGGCACGGTGTTTTCGGCCTCGACACCACGCGTGGCGACCGGCTGTTCATCTCCCTGCTCGGCAGCGCCTTCATCTATCTGGGCTGGCTGGCGGCCTTCGGCGCGCCGATCTGGTGGCCGACCGTGATCGCCCTGGCCTGGGCTGTCTTCGTCTTTCGCTTCGTCTAGCGCTTGCGTTCTGACTGAATCGGAACAAGAGCCTGGGGTTTGTCTTGTCGCGTTCGTCGGGCGATCGATTCACCGCATCGATCGCCAAACCTGCTCACTCTTTTTGGCGAACCGGTATCCGCTTTCCGGTCTGAGCCGACGGTTCCTCGCGTCCTGTCCGACACATCTCACGGGTCGGGCCGGGCGGTGAAGGCGGGATCGTTCAGCGCCGACGCCATGTAGCGATAGCGGAACAGGAAAAGGACGAAACCGAGAACCCAGAAACTGGCGCTCAGATAGAGCAGGGCGGTTTCGTAGGCGTATCCATAGGCGAAACGCATCAGAACGCTGCCAACGAGCGACCCGTAGATTGCCCTGATCAGGGTGTCGGCGTGCAGAACCCCGCCGGTATGGCCGAGGCTGACGCGCGTCATCATCGCGATGGTCATCAGGCCGATGGCGCCGGCGGTGAGCAGGTGCAGCGCCGCATTCGGCGGCACGGTATCGGGGAAGAGACTCGACAGGCCGGTAGCGACCAGGCCAAGCGGCACGAAGGCGAAAGCCACATGCAGGATGAGCACGAGCTGTTCGGTAAAGGTCAGCCAGCCCTTCCAGCGGAATAGACGGATGGCGTTGGCAAGACCGGCAAAGATCAGCGCGATGCCGGTCCAGGTCGCGTCAGGCAGGGCAGTCCAGAGGGCGAGTGCCAGCGCCGAAATGGCCATGGTCGCGGCGTCGAATTGGTTGAAGGGCACCGGCACGGACTTGAGCTTGTGCTGGGCCAGCCAGTTGCGGGTGAAGCTCGGCACGACGCGGCCGCCGACCAGCATGATCAAAAGGACGATGACCGAGACCGCACCGCGCCTGGCGATGTCCGCCGCGCCGAAAGCGAAGGCCTCGTAGAGGAACAGCGCGTCGGCAAGGGCGAACAGCCCGACAAGCAGCAACACGCGCAGGTTGCGGTAGTTCTTGCCGGCGATGATCTCGCGGGCGATGACGAAGGCGAGGCCGAGCGGATAGCAAAGCTCGATGATGGCGGCCGGCCATGGACCGAGCGGTTCGGACCAGGCCATAGCGACGCGACCGGCCAGCCAGATCGAAAACAGGACCGCGAGCCGCCAGCCCGAGACCGGGTAGCGTTTGGTCCAGTTGGGAATAGCGGTCAGGAGAAATCCGGCGATGACGGCGCCGGTGTAGCCGAACAGCAGTTCGTGGGCGTGCCAGTCGATGATCGACAGGGCCGGAGCAGCGATGTCGATGCCGGCCCACATCAGGACGAACAGCACCATCAAGAGCGCCGCCCACACGGCCGCTGCGAGGAAAAACAGCCGGAAACCCCGGTCGAGGACGACGAGGCGCGAGGCGGGCGGGCGCTGGACACCGCGGCTTTGAGCATGGTGTTGCGGCAAGGCGATCAGCCTCCAAGTACGGACATGGTGCGGGTGATCCCGGAAACGCGGCCATGAGCCATGGCGAACGTGTGCCCCTTTGGTTTGAGAGCGATGGCGGCACGGATGGCGTTTTCGAGGCGCGGAGCATCGCCGGAGTCGGGGGCCGGCCGCAAGTCGCTCGATCCCTCGTGGCCCATGCAGGTGAAAAGCAGGCCCTTGGCATCGAGCCGGACACGGTTGCAGCCGGTGCAGAAACTTGCATGAGAGCGGCGTGATGAAGCCGAGGCGTCCGCCCGTTTCGGCGACGCGGGCATAGCGGGCCGGGCCGCCAGTGCTGTCGGAAACGGGGACAAGCGTGAAGCGGGTTTCGAGCGATTGCCTCAGCTCGGAAAGCGGCAGGCAAGTCTCGGCGCGGGCCTGGCCGAGGACGAGCGGCATTTCCGCGATCAGCACCAGGTCCATGCCGCGGCCATGGGCGAAGCGGATCAACCGGTCGCGTTTAGCTTCGAAGGCGCCGCGCTGGGCAACGGCGTTGATCTTGACCCCGAGGCCGGCTGCGAGCGCGGCGTTGACGCCGCCGAGATTCGAGATTTGCCCTTGTTCGACAGCATGCGGGACGAGTGTTTCGACCGGCTTCTGACCGGTGCCTATGTCCAGACCTTCCCCTGCGAGGTTTAACTCATCGCCGAGGGCGACACGGCGGATTTCTTCTTCGTGGTCGTCGAGGGCAGCGTCGAACTCCATGCCAGACCCAACGGCCGCGAAGCGATCATGACCATGGTCAAGCCGCACGGCATTTTCGTTCTTGCCGCCGCGCTCAAGGACGCGGTCTATCTGATGTCGGCCCGCACCGTCGGCAAGTCGCGCATCCTGATGATCCCGGCGGAAAATGTCCGGGCGGCCTTCAAGCAGAACGAGGATTTCGCCCGCGCCATCGTCGTCGAACTGGCGGGCTGTTATCGCGGCGTGGTCAAGGACCACAAGGACCACAAGCTCCGAAGCGGCGTCGAGCGCCTCGCCAACCGTCTGATCAAGTATCACAAGCTGCAGGGCGCCACCGGCTCGCTGGTTTTGCCCTATGAAAAACGCACGCTCGCCTCGTTGCTCGGCATGACACCGGAAAACCTGTCGCGCGCCTTCGCGACCCTCATGGCCTATGGTGTCGAGATGGACGGCGCCGAAGTGCGCCAGACCGACCTCAAGAGCCTCGAAACCCTGGCCAGGCCCAACATGCTGATCGACCAGCCCGGCGCCTGAAGTCTCGAACGGCGCCGGCTCACGATACGGCGGATTTTGCGATCGACAACACCCGGATCGAGCGCGTTGCGTCAGTGCGCCCCGCGTCGCGTCCGACGGCGGGCGCCGGCGCCGTGGCGATGCCGGGCACGACGCTTACGGCGATACCCTCGGACCTGAGCTTTTCGATCTCCTCGCCGCCGCGTCCGAAGATCATCGGATCACCGGATTTGAGGCGGACGACGTGACGGCCCTGCCGGGCAAGGCGGAGCATCAGGTCGTTGATGTCCTCCCGCCCGCCACGCTCACCAACGAGGATGCGTTTGGCCTCGCGGCGGGCCAGTTCCAGCACCTCGGCCGAAATGAAATCGTCGAACAGGATGAAATCGGCGGATTGCAGGGCGCGCACCGCCTTGATGGTCAGGTGCTCGGCATCGCCGGGGCCGGCGCCGACAAGGGTGACATGGCCCGAGCACGCCGACACGGCGTCGCCGATCCAGCTCTCGACCGCGTCGCCGTCGGGCGGAGCGCGGAACGCGGCTTCGGCGAACCGTTCCCAGAAAGCGCGGCGCTCGGCGCCGGGCGACAGGCGCGCCATGACCGTGCCGCGCAGGCGCGCGGCGATACCGGCCCAGGCGGCAAGGAAATCGGGCAGAAGCGTCTCGATGCGCCGCCGCACCGCCTGCCCGAGGATCGGCGCCGCCCCGGCGGTCGAGATGCCGACAACGACGGGCGAGCGGTTGACGATCGCGCCGAATTGGAACGCGCAGAACTCCGGTCTGTCGATGACGTTGAACGGCACGCCGGCCGCCCGGGCCGACGATGCGAAGCGCAACGCTTCATCCTCCCCCTCGATATCGGCAACGGCCAGGTGCATGCCGACGAGATCACCCGGCCGCCAGTGCAGGCCTTTCCTGTCGAACGAACCTTGCGGGAACAGATCGTCAAAGGCCGCGTCGAGCTCTGGCGCGACCACGGTGACGCGCGCCCCGGCGGCGGCGAGCAGATGCGCCTTCCATGCCGCCGCCTCGGAACCGCCGACGACAAGAACCGGCTTGCCGGTCAGGGTGAAAAATACCGGCAGTTCGGCGAGCGGCGCGATGCGCTCCTCGGAGTTGCGGGTGCGGGTCGGATGCCGTGCGATCATGTCGTTCTTGGCCACTTTGTCCATCACGGGTCTTTGTTCGGGGTCAGGGCGAAACGATCATGAGGGTTGCGAGCACGACGAGCGCCAGCGCCAGGATGCCGCTGAGCGATTTCCAGAACAGGACCGGATCGCGTTCGGCCAGCGGCGCGAAGCCGCCCGGTTTGAAGCCGGTGGATGGCCGCGTCAGGTCGGCGGCGAATTCGGTGGGGCTGTGCTGGCGCCGGGCCGGGGCGACGGATACGGCGGACTTGAGGGCGAAATCGACCCATTCGGGCACGGCCGGATTGCGGCTTTTAGCCGGCGCATAGGCGAGGGCCCGGCCCTCGGGTACGATGGCGCCGAAAAAATCCTGGTTCGCCGGCTTGACGCCGGCGGTCGAGAATTGCCCGAGCGAGACGGCGAGTGCCTGTTTTTTTGGGATCCTAAGCATCTGGTCCATCGCCAAGGCAGGGAACCGCCGCCCTGCTTGAGCGGGCGGCGGCACCGATTGGTCCTATTCGGCCGGCACGCCGACCGGGGCGGGGGAGGCTTCCGTCGGCATGCGGCTCGGCGAGGTGCGGTAGTGGGTGGCTTAGATCATGGCGCCCACGAAGGTCAGGCCGCCGACGACATTGCCCAGGATCGTCGGGATTTCGTTCCAGATGAAATAGTCGGTCCAGGTGAACTGGCCTCCCAGCATGATCCCCGACGGGAACAGATACATGTTGAAGATCGAATGTTCGAAGCCGAGATAAAAAAGATGAGGTTCGGCATCCACATGGCAATGACCTTGCCCGTGACCGAGGTTGACATCATCGCGGCGGCGACGCCGGTCGAGACCATCCAGTTGCACATGACGGCACGGATGAAGAGGGTCAGCATGCCCGCTCCGCCGGCGGCGGCATAGCCGACGAGCGTGCGCGCCTCGCCGATATGGCCGATCTTTTCGCCGATGGCATTCGGCGCCTCGGAAAAGCCCATGGTGAAGATGATCGCCATGAAGACGGCGGTGGTCATGGCGCCGGCGAAATTGCCGACGAACACCAACCCCCAGTTGCGCAGCATGCCGCCGACGGTGACGCCCAGCCGCCTGGCGAACAGGGCCAGCGGCACCAGGGTGAACACGCCGGTCAGAAGGTCGAAACCGAGCAGGTAGAGCATGCAGAAGCCGACCGGGAACAAAAGCGCGCCAAGCAGCGGCTCGCCGGTGTTGACGGTGATGGTCATGGCGAAGGCGGCGGCGAGCGCGAGGATGGCGCCGGCCATGTAGGCGCGGATCAACGTGTCCTTGGTGGACATGAAGACCTTGGATTCACCTGCTTCGATCATCTTGGCGGCGAATTCCTTCGGGGCAATGTAGGACATTGGCTAGTCTCCTGGGGAAATGTGGTTGTCGTCTGGTTGGGGAGGAGGCCCGGACTGGCCGGAGGCGTGGTTTGCGCCCTTATTCCGCGGCGATCGCCGGGATAATTGAGGCGGTGATGAACAGGCGGTCCTGGTCCCGCCTGATCGCAAAGGTCTGGACCTGCCCTTTGTCCGGGCCCTGAACCTGGCCGGTTTCGAGGGAAAAGACCCAGTTGTGGAGGGGACACGTCACCGAGGTGCCGTGTACGATGCCGTCCGAGAGCGGTCCGCCCTTGTGCGGGCAGCGGTCTTCGAGGGCGAAGACGGCGTCATCGACGGTGCGGAACACCGCGATGCGGCCGAAGGGGGTCCCGAGGCAGCGGGCGCCACGGCGCGGAATGTCGCTCAGCCTGCCGATTTCGGTCCATTCTTCGGTCATCGCCGTCACTCCGCGGCCTGGGGCAGGCCGAACTCGGCCATGGCGGCGAACTCGTGGGCGTGCTTGCCGTTGACGCGTTCTTGCCAGGGATCGACCTGCGCGAATCCCTGGGAAAAAACAAAGCGCTCGTAGAGGAGGCGCCGCTTGGAAAGGTCCTCGACCACATGCGCCTTGATCGAGGCGATGCCGACGCGGGCGGCCCATTTGTAGATGCGTTCGAGATAGCGGCCCTGCTCGCGATAGAGCTCGATGAGGGCGGCGATGATCTCGACGGTCTCGTCCTCGCTGTTGGCGTGGCACAATGGCTCGGTGCCCTTGATCTCGATCCCGGCGGCGCCGGCGAAGACCACGTCGAAACCGCTGTCGACGCAGATAATGCCGATGTCCTTGCAGGTCGCCTCGGCGCAGTTGCGCGGGCAGCCAGAGACGGCGAGCTTGACCTTGGCCGGTGTCCACGAGCCCCAGAGGAACTTTTCGAGCCGGACTCCGAGCCCGGTCGAATCCTGGGTTCCGAATCGGCACCAGTCCGAGCCGACGCAGGTCTTGACGGTCCCGAGGCCCTTTGCGTAGGCGGCGCCCGAGACCATGCCGGCGGCATTGAGATCGGCCCAGACGGCGGGCAGGTCCTCTTTTCTGACGCCGAGCAGGTCGATGCGCTGGCCGCCGGTGACCTTGACGGTCGGAATGGCGAACTTGTCGGCGACGTCGGCGATGGCGCGCAGTTGGCGCGGCGAGGTGATGCCGCCCCACATGCGTGGCACCACCGAGAAGGTGCCGTCCTTCTGGATGTTGGCGTGGACGCGTTCGTTGATGAAACGCGATTGGGCGTCGTCTTCATACTCGCCCGGCCAGTCGGCGATGAGATAGTAATTGAGGGCCGGGCGACACTTGGCGCAGCCGCAGGACGTCGTCCATTCGAGCTCCTGCATGACCGCGGGGATCGATTTCAGCCCCTTGGCGACGATCAGCCGGCGGATTTCGTCATGGCCGAGATCGGTGCATTTGCACATCGGCTGGAGGGCCGCCGGATTGTAGCTGTCGCCGATCGTTGCCATGATCAGCTTTTCGACGAGGCCGGTGCAGGTGCCGCACGAGTTCGACGCCTTGGTGTGGGCGCGCACGTCGTCGAGACTCGTCAGTCCCTTGGCCGCGATGGCGCCGGTGATCTTGCCCTTGCACACGCCGTTGCAGCCGCAGATTTCGGCGTCGTCCGTCAGGGCGACGACGGCGCCGAGAGGATCGACCGCGCCGCCGCCCCGAAAAGCCTGGCCGAGAATGAGCGTGTCGCGCATCGCGGCGATTGGGATTTTCGAGGTCGATGATGACGACGTCGGGCGCGATCTCGCCGATGCGCGCCGCCACCTCGTTGACCTCGACGATCACCTGCACGTTCTCGTGCCCGGCCTCGCGCAAGCCGTCCTCGATGATCGAGGCGCGGATGCGGTTGTCGTCGACCACGAGGATGGAAAGGGCGGAGGGCATGCCGCCATTATCGCCAGTGGCAGGCATTCGGCAACATGGCTGGACGCATGGCTCGGGGTCCATCCATGCAGTCGTCGTCGATGGCGTTGTCGCAAGCATCCGAACTTGGCCCCGGCGCGCGCTCGTGCCATGAAGGTGCGCCGCGCCACAATGGCACCAGCGCGGGACGTGTCCGAGACCAGTGCAATTGTGGCGGATCGATCCGGGAACGTCCGAAGCTGGTCGAGGCGTTCGGGCCGATGGCGGAAGGCGAAATGGTGTGATGGAAGACGCCAGAATTCTTTTGCGGCGCCTGTTCGACGCGGCAATCGCCTCGGCGCAGCCGTCTATTTGCGTGCCGAAATTCCTGCCGGAGCGGAGGCCCGCGGGGCGAATCGTCGTCATCGGGGCCGGCAAAGCCTCGGCCGCCATGGCCCGCGCCGTCGAGGACCATTGGCAAGGCCCGCTCGAAGGCCTCGTCATCACCCGCTACGGCTACGGCGTGCCCTGCGATCGCATCGAGATCGCCGAAGCGGCCCATCCGGTGCCGGACGCGGCCGGGCTCAGCGCCGCAAAGCGCATGATGGACCTCGTCTCAAGCCTCGGTGAGGACGATTTTGTCCTCTGCCTGATCTCGGGCGGCGGTTCGGCGCTGATGCCGCTGCCGCCCGCCGGCATCAGCCTCGAGGACAAGAAGGCGGTCAATGCGGCCCTGCTGCGCTCGGGGGTGACAATCGCCGAAATGAACTGCCTGCGCCGCCACATCTCGGCGATCAAGGGCGGACGGCTGGCGGCGGCCTGTCATCCGGCGAAACTGCTGACCTTGATGATCTCGGACGTGCCCGGCGACGATCCGACCGCCATCGCTTCGGGTCCGACCGTTGCCGATCCGACGACGTCGCGCAACGCCATCGAGATCGTCGAACGCTATCGACTTGCGCTGCCCCTTGCGGTGATGGACCTGCTCCGCTCCCCGCAAAGCGAAAGCATCAAACCGGGCGACGAACGCCTGGCCGCGACCGAAGCGCGGATCATCGCCGCGCCGCAGCTGGCGCTCGAAGCCGCGGCGGAACTCGCCCGGACCGCCGGCATTGTGCCGTATATTCTCGGCGATGCCATCCAGGGCGAGGCCCGCGAGGTCGGCACGGTCATGGCCGGCATCGCAAGTCAGGTGGCGCGACGCAATGAGCCTTTCAAGAAGCCGTGCGTGCTGCTGTCCGGCGGCGAGACAACGGTAACGCTGCGCGGCGACGGAAGCGGCGGGCGCAATGTCGAGTTTTTGCTGTCGCTTGCCATCGGGCTCGACGGATCGCCGGGCGTTTTCGCCCTTGCCGGCGACACCGACGGTGTCGATGGCGGCGAGGAAGTTGCCGGAGCCGTCATCGCGCCGGATACCCTTGCCCGCGCCGGCGCCCGCGGCCTCTCCGCCAAGGCGGAACTCGCCAACAACAACAGCCACGGTTTTTTCAAAGCGCTCGGCGATCAGGTCGTTACCGGCCCGACCAGAACCAATGTCAACGATTTCCGGGCCGTGCTGGTGCTCTGACCCCTGGCAGTCGCATGGCGACACAGGTACCCGCTGCCCGGAGCAGGGGCCTCTGCTCCGTCTGGACCTGTTGCGGCCAGAGCGCCTCATGCTGTGACGGAAGCGGCTCGCTCGGCATCCCGCTTGGCCGATCAAGGCCAGCATCTGCATGTTTTCGGCGCAGATGGTCGGGGTTGCCGAAATTCTTGAAATCGGCTGGCTTGGCGGGGTGACCACCAATATCGGCGAGGCGAAGGAACTGACCGTGATCGCCGCGGTCAACGGCGGCGCCCATCTTGCCGGCGGTTCCGGCACTGCCTTCGACGCGGCGATTGGTGCGCTGCTGATCGAAGTCATCCGCAACAGCCTCATCCTGCTGGCGGAATCGCATGTGCCAGTGCGGCCGTTCCGGCCGTGCCACAGGGAACGGTGGCGGCGGGGCAACGATGCGACAATCTTGGTCTAGACACGCAGTTCTGCGCATGCTTTGTTCATTTTCATAATGTGCCGCAGAAATGGGCAATATTGATACGCGCCGGCGTGTCCATGGTGGGACGCCGGTTCTGGCCGGTGCCGCACGCACGAGAGACATCCATGGCGCGCCGCATCCCGCGGCGGCGATGGCAGATTTCGAACAAGGAGCATTGAAGCGTACCTATCCCGGAATTGGCTGAAGCCAGTGAGGACTCCATGGCAATCAACTCGACGTCTGAACCATGGCGTGTCGGGGTTCTGTTTTCTCGGACAGGGCACCTGTCATACCAACGGCTACATGAGTTGACCGACGTGGGCCCATTTTCGCATGCCGATGGACCTGATGGTTTCGGGTTGATCGATAAGGTTGTTCCAAGCCTGACACGACGCGTCGATGATGGCGTCGTAGGTGTCGAAGACGGT
>JAHJQZ010000049.1 GCA_018818925.1 Alphaproteobacteria bacterium | reverse complement strand
GTGGATGGCGAGCGTCGCCCTTGATGCACCGAGCACCTCGAGGCGTTCGGTCTCGGGCATGGCGGACGCCTTGCCGGCGGTGCGGGTGAGGATCACCGTCTGGGAGATCTCCGGCAGCGTCAGCTCGGTGCCGAGCCGCGCCGCCGCGCCGGCAAAGGCCGGCACGCCCGGAACGATCTCGTGGTCGATGCCGAGCGCATCGAGCCGGCGCATCTGTTCGGCGATGGCGCCATAAAGCGAGGGATCGCCGGAATGGACGCGGGCCACGTCCTCGCCGCGCCGATGGGCCGCCTCGATCTCGGCGACGATCGCATCGAGATGGAGCGGCGCCGTGTCGATGACGCGCGCGTCCGCGGGCGCCGAGGCGACGATCTCGGCGGGCACCAGCGAACCGGCATAGAGGCAGAGCGGGCAGCGCTCGATGAGCCTCAGGCCGCGCACGGTGATGAGATCGGGCGCGCCGGGACCGGCACCGATGAAATAGACGGTCATGCCTCGCCCTTTTCCGTCTTTCTGTCGTAGCCCCTTGGCGTGAAGGCCACGGTGCCGTCGCCGCGCCTGAGGATGCGCGATTGCGACGAGCCGATGAGCACAATGGTCAGCATGTCGACCGATTGCGGATCGAAATCCTTGAGATTGGTCACCCGCACGCGTTCGCCGTCGCGGCCGAGATTGGTCGCAACGATCACCGGGGTGTCCGGGCGGCGATGCGCGAGAAAAAAGCCCTTGGCGATTTCGATCAGTTCGGTGCGACGGCCCGAGCGCGGGTTGTAGAGCGCGGTGACGAAATCTCCGAGCGCGGCCGTCGCCAGCCGTCGGCGGATATCGGCGGCCGGGGTCAGCAGATCGCTCAGGGAAATGGCGCAGAAATCGTGGCCGATCAGAGCACCAGCACGGGCCGAAGCCATCTGCATTGCGGAAATGCCGGGATGGCACGCGACGGCGATGCGCCGCGCCGCATCGGAAAGGGCGCGCTCGCCCGTTGCGTCTAAAAGCTCATAGACAAGGCTGGCCATGGCGTAGATCTGGGCATCGCCCGATGAGACGAGGGCGACGGTGCGGCCCTTGCCGGCGAGTTCGAGCGCGTGGCGCACCCGCACCTCCTCGTCGCCGAGGGGGAAGCGGTGGGTTTTGCGCCGACCCTGAAGATCGGCAACAAGATCGAGATAAAGACCGTAGCCGACCCAGTCGGTGGATACCGACAGCGCCCGGACCGCCGACCCGGTGCGCTGGGCCGCATCGCCCGGTCCGATGCCGACGATATGCAGCATGCCGCGGGCACGGCCGAATTCGGCGATTTCGATGGGCGCCGCGGCAAGGCCGATGGCGCAGGTGGCGCGGGCCGAGCGGCGCTTGGGCACCAAAAGCGTGCCGGCCTTGAGGGCCGCCGCCTCGGCGACGCCGGGCGTGCCGGTTTCGGCGCGGACGACTTCCGACGGGGTGACGAGCCGCGCTTCCTCCTCGGCTAGCTCGGCGGCGGAGAACAGGCGCAGCGGCACGCCGAATCGTTCGGCAACGCGGTTGAGCGCCGGTTCGTCGGCCTTGATGTCGATCGAGGCGATGGCAGCAAGGCTCTCCGGGCTTAGCCCCTTGTCGCTCAGCGTCGAGGCCAGAAGGCCATAGATTTCGTCGGGGGTGACGCCGCGCTCGCAGCCGACGCCGGCGACGAGCGTTTTCGGGCGGTAGACGAGATCGGCCTCGGCGTCGGCGCGCGGGGTGACGCGCACCTCGACCGAACCGGTGTCGGAGACCGGATAGCCGGCTTCGGCGAGCCAGGGCGCCTCGCCGACAATCGAGACCTGCTCGCCGTTGAGCACGCGCGCCATGGCCTGTTTGGCCTCGGCCGGGTTTTCGAGCACGAAGCCGGGCGGCGGTTCGTCAAGGCCGCGGGTGAAGCGCGTGTCCGAGGCGGTGGTCACCGCCGCGACGCCGCCAAGGGTTTCGGCCAGCTGGCGCGCCAGGGCATTGCCGCCGTGATGGCCGCCGAGCAGCGGCACGACATGGCCGCCATCGGCCGAAACGGCAACGACTGGCGGTTCGGCGCGTTTGTCCGCAAGCGATGCGGCAAGCAGGCGGATGAGAATGCCGGCGGCGGCGACGCCGACGATCGGCGTGCCTTCGGCAAAAAGGCGCGGCAGCAGGTCCGCCGCCCCTTCCTCTCCCGGTCCGAAGGCATGGACGCGCCCGCCGGTGGCGGTGGCGATCCTAGAGGCCGTGGCGGCCCCCGCCGTGGTGAACAGGATGATGGCCGGCTTGCGCTCGGGATCGAGCGCGATCGTCGGTTCGGGCGGCTGGGCCGGCGAGGGCGCGAAACGCCTGTCGGGCGCAAGGGTTTCGGCCCAGGCCTCGGCACCGCCATAGGCGAGGATGGTCGAAAAATAGGGCAGGACATCGCCGGTCACCGCTTCGAGCGGCGTCACGGTCTCGTCGCCATGGCTGGCCCGGGTGACGACCAGCGCCGAGGCCAGAAGCCCGGATTTTTCGAGCAGCAGGCGGATGCGGGGAAGGTGGCGGCCGGTCTTGATAATGGCGACCGACTGGGCGCCATGGAGTTCGCGCTCGAGCACCTCGTCCTCAAGCGGCGCCGGCAGCACCTTGAAGATCTCGTTGCGGGCGGCGAGCGGGCGGGCAATGGCGGCGGCGCTGGCGGAAACCGAGGTCACGCCGGGCACGACATGGACGCCGACCAGCGGTTTCAGCCGATCGAGAAGATACATGGCCGAGCCGTAGAACAGCGGATCGCCGGCGCAGAGATAGGCGACATTGAGGCCGGACGCGAGCCTGTCCTCGATCAGCGCCGCCGCCTCGTCATAGGCCTTTTGCGCCGGGGCGCGGTCAACGGCGATCGGCAGGTCGAGCGGCAGGCGTTCGGCCTCGGCGGCGATATGGCCGGCGGCGATGGCGTAGGCCAGCGGCTCCTCGCCCGGCTTTTGCGGAAAGGCGACAACATCGGCGGCGGCGAGAATGCGCTTCGCCTTCAGCGTCAGGAGCTCCGGGTCGCCCGGGCCGACGCCGATCAGATAGAGTTCCCCGTTCATTCCCCCTCCTTCGTGACCGTCCACTGGGTCACCGCGAGACGTGGCCGCAAGACCCGCTCGCCGCCGATCCGGTCGAGCGTCTCGACCGAGATGCGCGTTAATTCGCCGCCGAGCCGCGCCTGCCTTGCAAAGAGCGCCGCCTCGGCATCGAGCGTGACGCCATTGGCGACCAGGCGCCCGACCGGCTTCAGCGCCTGCCAGCATGCCTCGAAAAGCGCCGGATTCGCGACATCGCCGCCAAGGAATAGTGCATCCGGGCGCGGCTGATCCACAAGGCTTTGCGGCGCCTCGCCCGGAACCAATTCGAGACCGGGCACGCCGAGCGCCACCCTGTTGCGGGAAATGAGGGCGCAACGGGACATGTCGCGTTCGAAGGCGATGGCTCTTGCGTCGCGGGCGGCCCGCATCCATTCGATAGCGATGGCGCCCGACCCGGCCCCGACATCCCACAAAAGCGCGCCGGGATAGGGTGCGAGTCTGGCCAGCGTTGCGGCCCGGACCTCGCGCTTGGTCAATTGCCCGTCGGTCTCGAAAGCCGCGTCGTCAAGGCCGGGCACCGGCGGCAACAGCGGCGCGCCGGCATCGGCGACACAGTCGATGCCGAGGACAAAGAAGTCGCCCGTGGCGAATGTATCCGCCGCGTCGGCCGTGCCGGACGAGAGGCGTTCGTCGGCACCGCCGAGGTTTTCGAGGATTGTCAGGCGCGATTTGCCATAGCCGCGCCGACAGAGCAGGTCGGCGGCATCGATAAGTGTCCTGGCGTCGCTGGTCAGGGCGAGCACGCGGTTGCCGGGCAGGACATGGGGATGCAGGGCGGCGACGGGGCGGCCGTGCAGCGACAGGGTGACCGTGTTCTGCATCGGCCAGTGCAGCCGCGCCGCGGCGAGCTGGAACGAGGACGGAGCCGGATGAAGACCAAACTCTTCCGGCTCAAGGTAACGGCCGAGCGTTGCGCCGATGCCGAACCAGTTGGGATCGCCCGAGGCGAGCAGAACGGTCGGGCTGCCGCGATAGCCGATGATGCGGCCGACCATGTCGGTCAGGTCCCCGTCCCAGGCGACCAGCGTCCTTTTAGCACCCGCGAGTCCCGCCAGCCGCCGGGACACGCCGACAATGGTCCGCGCCCGCTCGACAAGCGCGCGCGCTTGCGGCGACAGGGCATCCGGTCCGGCCTCGGGCATGCCGACGATTTCGAGCCATTGCGTCATGGTTTCGGCCAGGCGAGGCTTGCAAGGGCATTGATCGCGGCCGCGGCGAGGGCGCTGCCGCCGAAGCGGCCGACAAGGGTCAAGTAGGGCACGCCGCGGCTATCGGCGATCAGCTCGGCTTTGGATTCGGCGGCGCCGACGAAGCCGACCGGCAGGCCGACGATCAGCGCCGGCTTCGGCGCGCCGGCATCGAGCCGTTCGAGCAGGCGGAACAGGGCGGTGGGGGCGTTGCCGATGGCGACGATGGCGCCGGCGAGCCGTTCGTCCCAGAGATCGACGGCGGCGGCCGAACGCGTTGTTCGCGCCTTTTTCGCCGCTTCCGCGAGTCCGGGCGCATCGAGCGTGCAGATGACGTCGTTGCCGGCGGCAAGCCGCGAACGGTTGATGCCTGCGGCGACCATCTCGGCGTCGCAGAAAACCGGCTTGCCAGCCTTGAGCGCGTCGGTGCCGGCCTTGCTGGCGTCGCCCGAAAACACGAGGTCTCCGGCGATATCGACCTGTCCGCAGGCATGGATCATCCGCATCGCCACTTCGGCATCGGGGCCAACGAAGCGCGCGAGATCGGCCTCGTCACGGACCAGGGCGAAGGAGCGCCGGTAGATCTCTTCGGGATCGCGGAGATAATCGAGCCCCATTCATTTCCCCTTTGCAAGCGTCACCGGCCCGAGCGGGTGGTCGGCATGCGGATAGGGCGCGTGGGCGTGATGATGGTGATGCCCGTCGCCGTGGTGGGGCCCGTGCTCGTGGTCGTGATGATGATGCTCCGGAAGCGGCGTGAAGGGCAGGCCGTGCGCCTTGCAGAAGGCCTCGTTCCGGCACGAGGCGTCGCAATCGCCCCGGCACGGGCAATTCTCGAGCCCGCCGCCAATGCCCTCGACGTGATGGTGATGGCTTTGCTGCACCGCGCCGACATCGGCCTCGAAGCCGAGCACCGCCTCGCGATACTTGCACAAAGCGCAGTTCATCAGGTTCTCGCCGCGCGTCATCTCGCGCAGGCGGTCGACGAAGGTGTCGAGAACGAGTGGATGGTCGTTGAGATAGGGCGCCTTGACGAAGTGGATCTCGGGGTACTTTGCCGCCGCCGCGTCCGTTGCCGCATAGATGCGTTTGACCAGAACGCCGGTGAACAGGAAATAGGGGAAGACAACGATCCGCCTGAAGCCGAGGCGCGCCGCCTTATCGAGCGCCGGGGCGACGAGCGGAAACGTGACGCCGGAATAGGCGGTCTCGCCCCAGCCAAAGCCCATGCCCTCCCACAGCATGCGCATCATCTTTGCGACATTGGAATTGGCATCCGGATCGGAGGCGCCGCGACCGACCACCAATAGCAGCGTGTCGTGGCGCGGGATATCGGAACTGGCCGCCGATTCGGCTTCGGCGATTCGGGCGCCGGCGGCATTGAGCATCCTCAGATCGACGCCGAGTTCGCGACCATAGGCGATCTGGATGCCGTTGCGGGAGGCATAGGTATTGAGCACCGAGGGGATGTCGTTCTTGGCATGGCCGGCGGCGAACAGCATGCCGGGCAGGGCGAAGACCTCTTCGACGCCCCTGGCGCGCAGGCGGTCGAGACCATGGGCGATCACCGGATCGGCGAATTCGAGATAGCCATACTCGACCGGCACGTCGCCGAGACGCCGGCCGAGCTTGAGCGCCAGGGCGGCGAATTCGTCAACGGCGAGCCGGTTGCGGCTGCCATGGCCGCACAACATGACGCCCGAACGCGCGGGCAGGGAAAAATCAAGACTCACGTCCACCTCCGTTTCAAAAGGGAGGCAGAGTTTCGCATCAAGACATCGCGCAGCTCCGGCCTTGATCCCCGATTTGGGTCGATCGCACCGGACTGACTTTCAGTCCCTTACGGAACGCTGCTAGGGCGTCTGTCTTAAGGGGTCGGCCCGGTCGCGGTCAACGTGCCGCGACAAGAACTACGCGGTCTTGCGCGGCGGTGCCGTGGTGCCGCGGATGCAGGCATGAGTGTCGAGCACGACGACGGTGTCGGCCGGAATCGTCGGATCGGCGAGCACGCGCAGCAGCAGGTCCATCGCCTCCTCGCCGATGCGCTCGCGCGGCTGGGCCACGGTGGTCAGGGGCGGCGAATAGACATCGGCCAGGGTGCAGTCGTCGAACCCGATCACCGACAGATCATCGGGCACGCGGATACCGGCCTTGACCAGGTCGGAGATCATGCCCATGGCCATTTCGTCGTTGGAGCAGACCATGGCGGTCGGCATGTCGCCAAGGCCGCGCTCTAAAAGCGTGCGCGCCACCTCGTGGCCGGCCGGGCTTTCGAAACCGCCTTTAAAGACGTTGCGGTCGGGCACCGCCAGACCGGCGTCGCGCATGGCCTGCATGAAGCCGCCCAGGCGCTCGAGCCTGACCGGCAGGTTCTCGGGCGCCTGCACGACGCCGATGTCGCGATGGCCGAGATCGATCAGGTGGCGCGTCAACTCGTAGGATGGCCTGAAATTGTCGACCAGCACATGCGGATAGGGAAGGATACCGGCCTTTTCCGAAAAGCCGACGATGGGCGGGGTCTGGCGATAAAAGGATTTGAGAAAGTCGAGATCGGCTGGCCCGAGCGGGGTTGCGTCGAGCACGAGCACGCCGTCAACGCGGCCGGTGCGCAGCCGCTCCAGCACCGGGTGGTGCATTTCATCGGCCCGCGAAGTGATGATAACGGAATAGCCGTTTTCCTCGGCGCGACGCTGCACGCCCTGGAACATCTTGGAATAGAAGATGTTGCCGATTTTCGAGACGACGACGAGCACATTGTGCGATTGCCGCGCCTTAAGGGAGAAGGCGGCGGCGCTCTTGACGAAGCTGAGTTCCTCGATGGCGGCGAGCACCTTGGCCCGCGTCACCTCGGACACCTTTTCGGGATCGTTGAGAACCCGGCTGACCGTCGCGGTGGAGACCCCCGCCCGGCGAGAGACATCGCTGACGCTGGCGCGCTTCATCACGTCCGCATCCCCCAGACGCGCCGCAGCCGATTAACTTTTGTCACCCGTCGTCACTCCCTCGTCCCCCGCCCTTGGCGCAACGCCCGGCCTTTGCCGGACACCATTTTGTTGCGCCGCGATCCTCTCCCGCGGGTCCGGCCATCCCTGCAATTGGCGGCCCAGGCATCCCCGATTGTCCGGTATTCGCAAACCAGAATGCTCAGGCTAAAAGTATCACATGAGGTTGTACATGCCACAAAGCGCAAATGTAACCGATTTCATGGACGTTTCGAGCGCAATAATGCCTAGCTACCGAGTTCCACGGGGCCACCCGCCCGCGTCCAGGCCGCAAAGCCGCCGGCAATGTGGCAAACCTCGCCGACGCCCATTTCGAGCGCGGTGCGGCTGGCCAGGGCCGAGCGCCAGCCGGCGGCGCAGAAAAAGACATAGCGGGCCGGGCCGGCGAGTTCTGGCCTGAAATAGGGGCTTTCCGGATCGATCCAGAATTCGAGCATGCCGCGCGGCACGTGCACGGCGCCCGGAACGCTGCCATCGCGCCGCAATTCGCCCCTTTCCCGCACATCGACGAAGACGACGCCGTCACTGCCCAATAGCGCCATGGCCTGTTCCGGCGAGATCGCCTCGATCATGGCTTCCGCCTCGGCGACCAGCGCCCGAAATCCCTTTTTCATGGTCTCTCCTTGCCGGGACATATTGCACTCGGCGGCGGTTTGCGATCAATCTTATGACATGCGATTTGCAGCGATCCCACTTGCGATTCTTTTCGCCATTCCGGCCCTGACCGCCGTGGCGATGGATTATGTCAACGCGCGCTACGGCGCGACCGCAAGCATTCCGTCCGGCTTCACCGCCACCGGACCCGAAGCGCAGAACAGCGACGGGCTGACGTTCTGGAACAAGCGGGGATCAATGATCATCGTTTATGGCGCCGACGTGCCGGGCGGCAATTTCGAAGCCTACGCGGAAGGCCGTTTCGTCCATGCCCGCGATTACGACCATTTTTCCAACGTCGAGAAGACGATCACGCCGGACTGGGCGGAGATTTCGGGGTCGAGCGGCCAGCAGCAACTGCGCGAGCGGATCATGTCCACCTGCAACGGCCGCCAGATCATCGCCGTGCAATATACCGCGCCGACCATGGACAGCGGCCTGTGGTCCCGCCTCAAGTCTTCGCTGAAGGCCGGTCCCGCCCGTTCGTGCTGAAACGGTTGCCGAAGCCCTGTCTCAGTTCGCGCCTTCGATGACCTGCCAGCGGTTCTGCTGGGTGATCAGCGCCCGGATGTAGTTCATGTTGTTCTCGACCTGATCGGGCGGCAGTTCGCGCGCATAAAGGGCGCGCGCCTCGTCGAAACGCCCTTGCAATCCGACGATCAGCGCCAGGTTCTGGCGGATCTGCGAGGTGGCGCTCGGCATCGAAACAGCACGCCGCAGATGCGTTTCGGCCTGGGCGAGATCGTTGGTCATGGCAAAGCTCAAGCCGAGATTGGCTTCGAGCGAGGCCTCGTGCGGCGCCGTCACCTGGGCCTGGCGATAGAGCGCCCTCGCCTCTTCGTTCTGACCCATCTGGTCGAGAATGGCGCCCTTGACCGACAGGGCATTCCAGTCGGGCCGGGTCGGGTCGAGCGTGCCGTCGACGACGTTGAGCGCCTGCTCGAACTGGCCATTGGCTGCGAGCGCCTTGGCATAGGCGATGCGCACCGTGGCGGTGTTGCCGTCGACCGCCATGGCCTGTTCCATGACCGCGACGGCCTGGACCGGCTGGCCGGCGGCGCGCAGGGCGGCGGCGAAATGAATGGCGGCATTGGTATCGCGCGGATTGGCCTTGTAGCGGGCGCCGAGCTGGACCACCGCCTCCTGGGTCTGAGCCTGCGACAGGCCGGAATAGTCCGGCATGTCGATGCTGGTCGAAGCGCGATTGGTGGCGCAGGCCGACAGGAGCACCGCCGCCGCGCCGGCGAGCACCAGGACGCGCAGGGACCTGAACGAAATAACGTGTGCGTTCGTCACTCTACTACTCCTCAAGGGCATTCGGCCCGCACATTGGCACGCTCTGGAAATAGGTCATTAACCCTAACGGCCGGTTAAGCCGACGTGCTGATGTGCTGGATTAATTGACTCCGTCAACATTATGCTTGATAGTGTCAACGATCTGGAGCAATTCATGACCGGGGACAACGAATACATCGCCGCCATCCGCGCCTTCAACCGCTTCTACACGCGGGTGATCGGCCTGCTCGATGAGGGCATTCTCAAAAGCCCGTTCTCACTGGCCGAAGCCCGGGTCGTCTACGACATCGGACGGCTGGGGCGCACGACCGCCGCCGATCTTGCCCGCGCGCTCGCCATGGATCCGGGACAATTGAGCCGACTCCTTGCCCGGCTGACCGAAAGGAGCCTCGTCGCGTCGACGCCGCGCCCGGAAGACGGACGGGCCGCCGACCTGTCGCTGACAAGCGCCGGCGAGGCGGCGCGCGCCGAACTCGACGGGCTGAGCGACAGGGCGGCGGCCGCGCTCGTCGCACCGCTGCCGCCGCCGCGCAGAGCGGCACTGGTCGACGCGATGCAGGCGATCTCAAACCTGCTCGGCGAGCACAGATCGGGCGATACGGTTCTGCGTGACCATACGATTGGCGAGCTGGGCTGGCTGATCCAGCGCCAGGGCCAACTCTATCACGAGGAACAGGGCTGGAACGGCGCGTTCGAGGCGCTGATCGCCAAAATCTATGCCGAATTTGCCGAGGCGCCGGAAACCCCGCCCAAACGGCTGTGGATCGCCGAAAGGGCTGGTGCTGTCGCCGGCTCGATCTTTGTCGTGCCCTATGCAGGAGAGGCTGGAACGGCGCAATTGCGCATGCTCTATGTCGAGCCCTGGGCGCGCGGCGGCGGGCTCGGACAGCGTCTGGTCGACGAGGCCGTGCGCTTCTCCCGCGCCGCCGGCTATCGCCGCATCATGCTGTGGACCCAGGACTGCCTCACTGCGGCCCGACGCATCTATCAGGGCGCCGGCTTCACGCTGGCGCGCGAGGAAAAACACCATTCCTTCGGGGTCGACCTCAACGGGCAATTCTGGGAGCTGGATCTGCGGACGTGAACGATCGGCGCCGACCTCGCGGTCGCGCGCTCCCTTCCGCTCCCTTTCGGGGAGGGTGAAGCCTTAGTAGCCCCGCGCCCGGTCGACCAGATGTGGCATGGACCATCCGGCCTCGAAATCGCGGATGACGCCGGCGAAATAGATAGCGCCGGCCGCCGGGTCCGAGACGGCGGCGACATGCGGGGTGATGCGGCAATTGTGAAGGCCCCAGAGCGGGCTGTCGAGCGCCAGGGGTTCGGTTTCGAACACATCCACGCTGGCAGCGCCGAGCGTGCCGTCGCGGAGCGCGACGGCGAGATCGGCCTCGACCTGCAGGGCGCCGCGCGCCGCGTTGATCACCACCGGTCCGCCGGGCAGCCAGCCCCGGCGCAGCGCCGAAAAGGTTTTGGCATTGAGGATGCCGCGCGTCTCGCGCGTCAGGGGCAGCAGACAGACAAGAATATCGGTCTTTTCTAGGAAAGGCACGAGCCCCTCCGCTCCCCAGAAGGCACGCACGCCCGGAACGATGTTGGACGACCGGCTCCAGCCGACGAGATCGTAGCCGAAGCCGGCGAGCGCCGCGAGCGCCGCCTTGCCGAGTACACCCAGGCCCATGACGCCGACATTGATGTCCTCGGCGCGCGGCGGAGCGATCTGTGTCCATTCGCGCCGGCGCTGCTGGGCGCGGAAGCGGGTTTCGAGGCGATGGTGGGCCAAGACCTCGGCAACGACATAGTCGCGCATGCGGCCGGTCAGGTCGGGATCGGAAAACCTGATGATCGGCACGCCATCCGGCAGGCCGCGATGGTCGAGTAGCGAGTCGACGCCGGCGCCGTAGGAAAGGATCGCCTTGAGATTGGAAAGGCCGGCAAAGGCGTCCGGCCCGGGCTTCCAGGCCAGGATGTAGTCGATCGATGCGGGATCGAAGTGGTCGTCGCGGCGATAGACGGGCCTGTCGCCAAGAAGCGGACCCAGCCGGTCGGCCCAGCCGGCTTCGTCGACGCCGTTCATGTGCAGCAAGAGGGTCACGCGCCGTCCAGGAAAAAGGTCGCACCACATCGGGTGCGACCGCAACAATTCAATGGCTGCAACATTGCGTCAATGGGTCGTGGCCGCGTCGCCGCCTTCGGTGGCGGCAGCGCCTTCGGGCGCCGTTTCGCCGCCTGCCGCAGGATCGGCAGCCGGCATGTCCTCGACCGCCGGGAAGGGCACGGGATCGCCGGACATCGTCTGCAGATAGGCAAGAAGGTCGGCGCGGTCGGTTTCCGACCGCAGGCCGGCAAAGCCCATCTTGGTGCCCGGCGCATAGCTCTTGGGATTGGTCACGAAGGCATTGAGCGCGTCGTAAGTCCAGGTGCCGTGTTCGGCGGCCAAAGCATGCAGCGCGTCGGAATAGGAGAAATCCCCGACGGCGGCGATGTCGCGCCCGATCACGTCGTAGATATGCGGGCCGGTCTTGTTGCCTTCGCCCTCGCCGAAATTGTGGCACGAGACGCATTTCTTGGCGACCCGGGCGCCTTCGTCGGCCGAGGCATTGGCCAGCAGCACCGGCAACGGCGTCGCCACGGCGTCGGGCCGTTCGGCGATGGCACCGCCTTCGGGTTCAGGCAGCGCGTATCCCGGCCCCGGACCCTGCTTGGGGGCATAGATAGCCTCGGCCAGAAAGCCGATGCCCATGACGAACAAAAGCGTGCCGAGGACGGCGCCGACGATTTTGTTCACTTCGAATGAATCCATATTCCGTCTCTCCCAAGCGGCCTCGGACAATCCGGCGGGCCACCTGCCGCCAGTATTTCAGGCACGATTCTCCAGGCGGCAAGTCGCCGCCGCAGCGCGGGCGGAAGATATAGACAAGACATGAACCGCGCAACCGCTTCGCGCGCCGATGTTTCCGGCTGGTTCGGTCCGGTTTTCGATGCTTGACCAAGCACTTGTCTCCACATCGGTGCGATTTGTTTGACAGGCCGGGGAAGCGGTGACAAGACAGGCGCGATTTCGGGAGAAAGATCGTGGCACGCAAGATAGCATTCCAGGGCGAACCGGGCGCATTCAGCAATCAGGCCGTAGCCGCGGTGTTTCCCGAGGACGAGCCCTTGTCCTGCCTCACCTTCGAGGACACGATCGGCGCCGCCCAGTCCGGCACGGCCGATCTCGCCATGGTGCCGATCGAGAATTCGCTCTACGGCCGCATCGCCGACATTCACCACCTGCTGCCGCAGAGCGGGCTCTACATCATCGCCGAGCACTACCAGCCCATTCGCATGAACCTGCTCGGCGTTCCCGGCGCCCGGCTCGAGGACATCAAGACGGTGCAAAGCCTCAACGTGGCGCTCGGCCAGTGCCGGCGCTTCATCAAGCAGCGCAGGTTCAAGACCATTTCCTCGGTCGACACGGCTGGCTCGGCGCGCGAAGTCGCCGAGCGCGGCGACAAGTCGGTCGCCGCCATCGCCTCGCGGCTCGCCGGCGATATCTACGGGCTTGAAGTCATCGCCGAGAATATCGAGGACGCCGCCCACAACACCACGCGCTTTCTCGTCATGTCGCGCATCCAACAGCTGCCGCCGGCCGACGCCGGCAAGGTCAAGACCACCTTCGTATTCCGCGTCCGCAACGTGCCGGCGGCGCTCTACAAGGCCATGGGCGGTTTTGCCACCAATGGCATCAACATGACCAAGCTGGAAAGCTACATGGTCGACGGCTCGTTCACCGCCACCCAGTTCTACGCCGATATCGAGGGCCATCCCGACGACCGCGGTGTGCAGCTCGCCTTCGAGGAATTGCGCTTTTTCACCGATCACATGCAGGTGCTCGGCGTCTATCCCAAGACGCACCACTATGTAGGGTAAGGCGCATGCGTTCCGGGCGAACCGGAAGGCATGCGCCCAGAGCATTTCCAAGTGAAGTGGACACCGGTTCGCCGTCCGGAAATGCGACAAACCAAGGGCTTGGAGCTTTTCAGTGTTTCCATGAAACACTGAAAAGCTCTTGGTCCTGTTACGCTTTTGCGGATTGAACCTGCATGACCTGGGTCTTTGCTTGGTCGTCTGTTCGAACCGGAAAAGTGGTGGCCACTGTTCGCTGTCGTGGACCTTCGGTTCCTGAACAGGCTCTAGCTGATCGCCATGATCGCCGCCTTCTGGATCGCCAGACCGGCCTGGTACTGCGTCAGCCATTTGCCATAGCCGGCGACATCGGCGGGATCGGGTACCGCCACGTCGAGCTTTGCATCGGCGAAGACCCGCCTTGCGAGGTAGTCGCCCAGCGGCTCGCCGGTGCCGGCGCGCAAATATTCGGCCAGAACGGCGATGCCCCAGGCGCCGCCTTCGCTGGCGGTATCGCCAACGCTCACCGGCGCGCCAATTGCCGCCGCCAGAAGGCGCTGCGCCACCCCGGCTGTCCTGAACATGCCGCCGTGGGCGAACATCGAGTCGAGCTTGACGCCCTCGCCGTGCAGGACGTTCATCCCAAGACTCAACGTGCCGAAGACGGCGTAGAGCTGGGTACGCATGAAATTGGCGAGGGTGAAGCGGCTGCCGGGCGTGCGCACGACGAGCGGGCGGCCTTCGCCAAGGCCGGTGATCGGCTCGCCGGCAAGATAATTGTAGGCGATGAGCCCGCCGCCATCCGCGTCCCCGTCGAGCGCGGCCGCGAACAGCGCGCCGAAAGCGGCGTCGCTGTCAGCATCGGCCCCGATCCGGACGGCGAATTCGGTGAAGATACCGGCCCAGGCGCCGAGTTCGCTGGCGCCATTGTTGCAGTGGACCATTGCGACGAGATCGCCGCCGGGCGTGGTGACGATGTCGAGTTCCTCATGCACGGCACGGAGCGGCTTTTCGAGCACGACCATGGCAAAGATCGAGGTGCCGGCGCTGATGTTGCCGGTGCGCGGCGCCACGGCATTGGTGGCGACCATGCCAGTGCCGGCGTCGCCTTCGGGGGGGCAGACCGGCGCGCCCGGCTGCAGCGTACCGGTCGGATCGAGCAGTCTGGCGCCCTCGGCGGTGAGCGTTCCGGCGTTCTCGCCGGCGATCAGAATGTCAGGCAGGAGCGCGGCGACATCGAGGCCCGGACGCAGGGCGGCGACCATTTCGCCGAAACGGTCGAGCATTCCGGCGTCGTAGCGGCGCGTAGCCGGATCGATGGGGAAAACGCCCGAGGCGTCGCCGACGCCGAGAACCTTGCGCCCGGTCAGGCGCCAGTGCACGAAACCAGCGAGCGTTGTGATGAAATCGAGTTCGGCGACATGCGCCTCCCCATTGAGGATCGCCTGGTAGAGGTGCGAGGCCGACCACCGGTGCGGGAAATTGAAGCCGAGCGTTTCGGTCAGTTCGGCGGCGGCACGGTCGGTATTGGTGTTGCGCCAGGTACGGAATGGAACAAGCAGCTCGCCCTTCGCGTCGAACGGCAGATAGCCGTGCATCATCGCCGAGAATCCGAGTGCGCCGATCCGGGCAAGCGTCACGCCATGGCGCTTTTCGACATCGGCCATAAGCTTGGCGACGGCATCCTGAAGACCGGTCCAGATCGCCTCTTCGGAATAGGTCCAGACCCGGTCGACGAACTGGTTCTCCCAGCCGTGACTGCCCGTGGCCAGCACCTGATGATCCGGCCCGATAAGGCAGGCCTTGATGTTGGTGGAGCCGAATTCGACGCCCAGCGACGTCTGACCCTCGGCGATCGCCGCAATGGCGTCGCTACCGATTAGCGTCATCGGTCATTTCCTCCCTGTTTGACGCGCCGTCGCCGGAGCACCCGGCGCACGCATCACACCTCCTCGCATCGCGGCCAACGATGCGGCGTCGCGCTCCATTCGCAATTTCGCGACGGGACTGCCAGTATCGTTCGCCCTCAAGGCGAACCGCCGGCATGGATGATCCGCCTTCGTTGTTTATGGGTGGATTCGACCGCGACTTATTATAGATTGCCAGAAAATATAACGAGTGGGGGAGCAGTGTGAATGCAGCATTCCGCTAACGACATGGACGATCACGGTGTCCACGATATGGATGATCGGCGTGCCCCGGATCGGAGCGACCGCAATTCGGTCGATCCGTCCAAGGACCCGCAGGTTCAGCGCATTTTCCGCAAGCTGGCGCAACCGGCCGGCTCGCAGGGCGTCGACGCCGACGTGGCGCCGCTGTTTCCCGGTTTCCCGTTCGACGTGCGCCTGGTGGCCGGCATCACGCCGATCGAGCGCGACGGCCCGCTCGACTTCTACATCGACCGGCCCAATGGCATGCATGGCTGGATCATCAACCTGACCGTCGAGGGCATGGGCCAGGTGTTCGACGGCCGGGACGCCTTCACTGTTGAACAGGGTGATCTGCTGCTGTTTCCCCCCGAAGCCGTGCATTTCTACGGCCGGGCGCCCGAGGCCGACAAGTGGTGGCATCGCTGGGTCTATTTCCAGCCGCGTACCTTCTGGCGCAACTGGCTGAAATGGGAGCAGCAGGTGCGCAACGTCCATGTGCTGCGAAAAAAGGGCACGCCGTTCTTTTCCGACATGGTGCACATGTTCGCAAAGATCGAGCGCTTCGCCGCGCATAACGACCAGCTCTCCGCCGACATGGCCTTCAACCGGCTCGAATACGTGCTTCTGGCTTGCCAGCGCGAGGACCGGGCGGCGCAATCGGAGAACGCGCCGATCGATGAGCGCGTGCTCGCCGCCTGCCATCTGATCTCCCAGGACCTGCAGCGCTCGGCCAGCGTCAGCGACATCGCCCAGAGTGTCTGCCTGTCGCCCTCGCGCCTGTCGCACCTGTTCCGCACCCATCTCGGCATGGGCGTCATCCAGTGGCGCGAATGCCAGCGCCTGCAATATGCCAAGCAATTGTTGCGGGTGACCAACGTGCCGATCAAGTCGCTGTCGCAGATGGTCGGCTATGATGACCCCTTGTATTTCTCGCGGGTCTTCCGGCGCCAGGTCGGCATGAGCCCCAACAGCTTCAGGGCACGCAGCATCAGCACTGACGCGATGTCGGAAACCGGTGCCACCATAGAGACGCTTCGCGAGCCGGCGCGCAGCGTCTATCTCGGCTGATGCCTGGAGCATCCTGCGCCAAAGTGGGAGCCGGCTTTGCGAAAGAAACGATGCGACTACAACAAGATAGAGCGGCGAAGCGGTTCAACCTGAACGCGCGCCGCTCCATGAAAACGGCCGGGCACTACGGCCCGGCCGATCCGTTCGCGGCGATCGCCCGTCGTCAGGCGCGGAAGCCCTGCGCCAGGTGCCAATAGACCTCGTTGGTCCTCAGATCCTGCTTGAACCGGGAGAGCTCGGTGCCCTCGTCGATCACCGCCAGTTCGACGCCCGCCATGGTTGCGAAGTCGTCGAGCATTTCGGTGGTGATGTCGTAGCTATAGGCGGTGTGATGAGCGCCCCCGGCGAGAATCCAGGCGCGCACCGCCGTCTTGAAGTCGGGCTTGCACTTCCAGACCGCGCGCGCGACCGGAAGCTTCGGCAGGTCGGGATGATCAACCGCGGTCACCGAATTGGAGATCAGGCGGAAACGGTTGCCGAGATCGACCAGGGTGACATTGATCGCCGGGCCTTTCCGGGCATTGAAGACAAGACGGACCGGATCGTCCTTGCCGCCGATGCCGAGCGGATGGATTTCGACGCGCGGCCTGCCCTCGGCGATGCTCGGGCAGATTTCGAGCATGTGCGAGCCGAGAACCCGTTCGTCGCCGGGTTGCAGATCGTAGGTATAGTCCTCCATGAAGGAGGCGGCACCGCTGAGGCCATGGCCCATGACCTTGATGGCACGCACCAGCGCCACGGTCTTCCAGTCGCCCTCGCCGGCAAAGCCGTAGCCCGACGCCATCAAGCGCTGGGAGGCGATGCCCGGCAGCTGGGTCAGGCCGTGCAGGTCTTCGAACGTGTCGGTGAAGCCCTTGAAGCCGCCCTTTTCCATGAAGGCGCGCAAGCCGAGTTCCTGCCTAGCATTGTAAAGCAGCCGGTCGTGGCGGGCGCCGCCGGAGGCGAGCGCCGCTTCGACGGCGTAGAGCTTTTCGTATTCGGCGGCGAGCGCCTTGACATCGGCATCCGAAAGTCCCGCCATCACGTCGGCGAGATCCATGATGCCGTAGCCGTTGACGGAAAAGCCGAGCGCCAATTCGGCGCCGACCTTGTCGCCTTCGGTCACCGCGACATTGCGCATGTTGTCGCCGAAGCGGACGAAACGGCCGCCCTGCCAGTCGTTCCAGGCGCGCGCGGCGCGCATCCAGCAATCGATCTGGCCCTGCACCTCGGCCTCGGTCCAGTGGCCGGCCACGACCTTGCGGCCGAGCCGCAGGCGGGTGTGCATGAACCCGCCCTCGCGATCGCCATGCGCCGCCTGATGCAGGTTCATGTAGTCCATGTCGATGGCGTCCCAGGGCAGGGCGGCATTGAGCTGGGTGTGCAGATGCAGGAGCGGCTTGGACAGGAGTTTGAGGCCGCGAATCCACATCTTGGCCGGCGAGAATGTGTGCATCCAGACGATGACGCCGCCGCATTCGGCATCGGCCGAGGCGCGGACCATGACGTCGGTGATCTCCTCGGCGGTGGTCACCACACCGGCGAAGTGTATCGGCAGCACCAGCCGGCCGTCGGCGGCCAGTCCTTCGGCAACCTTGCGGGCACCATCGGCCACCTGGGCCAGCGTTTCCGGGCCGTACAGATGCTGCGATCCGCAAACGAACCAGAATTTCAGCGGTTTCAATCCAATCATGATCCTGCTCTTCTTTTTCTCGCCGCCGGCAAACCCGAGGCGTGCCCCCATTCGATCCAGGCCGGCGGCGCGCGGCGGGCGCGCGCTTGCGACCTTGCCTTTGCGCCGCGATCCAGCCCCTCGTCCGTTCAGCCGTCTTCGCGGTCGGCCGGCAATTCGCCCTGGCCGTACCAGGCGTTTTTTCCGTGCTTGCGCTGGTAGTGGTAGTCGAGGACATAGCCCTCGAGTTCAGGCGGGTTGTCGACAATCTGATGCGTAATCGTGGCGATCCGCGCGATCTCCTCGAGGATGACGGCATGGCTCACCGCCTCGTCGGGCGAACGGCCCCAGGCGAAAGGCCCGTGACCGGCGACCAAAACCATCGGGATCGCCACGGGATCGATGTCCTTGAAGCGGCGGATGATGCAATGGCCGGTATTGGCCTCGTAGGCCCCGGTCACTTCGGCCTCGCTCAACGGCGCGGTGCAGGGCACCGGGCCGAAGCAGTAATCGGCATGGGTGGTGCCGAGCGCCGGAATTTCCCGCCGGGCCTGGGCCCAGGCGACCGCATGGCGCGAGTGGGTATGCGCGACGCCGCCGATATGGGGGAAGGCCTTGTAAAGGACCGTGTGGGTCCTGGTGTCCGAGGAAGGCTTGAGATTGCCCTCGAAGACGTTGTTGTCGAGATCGACCACCACCATGTGCTGTGGCCGCATTTCATCGTAGCTCACGCCCGAGGGCTTGATCACCACCAGGCCGCGCTCACGGTCGATGCCGCTGACATTGCCCCAGGTGTAAAGGACCACGCCTCGCCGGTTGAGTTCGAGGTTGGCCTCGCAGACCTGTTCCTTGAGCGCTTTCAGAGACACTTGCCACTCCCGTCAGTCGGCTTTGGCGGCCGAACTGAACGAACTGACGATCCAGCGCTGGATGACGATAAACGCAAAGAGCAGAAAGCCCGTCGCGATCATGATCCAGGCGCCATTGAGCGAGCCGTTGAAGATGATGATCGTCGAAATGAGCGCCAGGATCATGCCGCCGAACAGGGCCCCGACCACCAGACCGACGCCGCCGGTCAGCATCGTGCCGCCGAGCACGGATGCGGCGATGGCGCTCAGTTCCAGAGTGTTGCCGGCCAGCGGATAGCCCGAACTGGTGTTCATGGCATAGATGACGCCGGCGACGGCGCTATAGAAACCGGCCAGCGCGTAAATCATCACCGTCGTCCGGCGCATCGGCATGCCCATCAGGATGGCCGACGGGCGGTCGCCGCCCATGGCGTAAACATTAGTGCCGAAACGGGTGTAGTGCGCGATCACAATGGCGAGCGCCAGCATGAACAGCATGACGAGCGCCCCGCCTGTCAGGAAGCCGCCACCCGGCAGGTCGACATAGATATTGTTGAACCAGCTGACGAAAGGCGAACGGATGGGCGTCGAGTTGAGATTGACCATGAAGCAGGCGCCGCGCAGCAGGAACAGGCCCGACAGCGTCGCGATGAAGGGCTGGATGTCGCAGAAATCGATGATGAAGCCCTGGAAGGCGCCGTAAAGCAGGCCGAAGACCAGCACGAGGACAAGGACGAGAACAGGGTCCCAGCCGGCCTGGATGAGGCTAGCCATGGCCACGCCGACAAAGCCGATCATCGAGCCGATCGACAGGTCGATGCCGCCGGAGATGATGACGAAGGTCACGCCGATGGCCGCGATGATGATGAAGGCGTTGTCCGCCAGCAGGTGCCCGAACACCAGGGAGGAGAAGATTCGCGGATAGAACATGCCACCGGCAATGTACAGGGCCGCGAAAACTGCGATCGTCGCGAGCAGCGGCAGATAGCGGTCTCTCATTATTTCCTCCGACCGAGCAGGGCGATGACGGCGGCCCGGAAGTTGTTCGACTGCAAGAGCAGGATAATCAGCACCAGCAGCGCCTTGATGATCAGATTATATTCGGGCGGCATGCCGCTCATCAGGATCGAGGTGACCATGGTCTGAATGACCAGGGCGCCCAGGAGCGTCATGCCGAGATAGATGCGCCCGCCCATCAGCGAGCCGCCGCCGATCACCACCGCCAGAATGGCGTCGAGTTCGGAGAACATGGCGACCTTGACCGGGTCGGAGGTGTGCACGTCGGCGGTCAGGATGATGCCGGCCCATCCGGTCATAAAGCCCGAGATCGTATAGGCCGAGAACTTGATCAGACGCGAGGGGATGCCGGCAAGTTGCGCCGCGGCCGGATTGCCGCCGACCGATTCGATGAACAGGCCCAGCGCCGTCCGTCGCAGCAAAAGCCACAGGCCGGCGAAAATCACGACGAACAGGATCAATCGCGTCGGTATCAACCCGATATTGCCAACACTCAGGCCCTGCAGCAGTTCGCTCTCGAAACTCGGATCGGTACCGCCATAGATGAGATTGACCATCAGCCCGATGCCGCGCCCGGCGACCATCAGGATGAGCGTGGCGATGATCGGCTGGATGTCGAGAACAGCGACCAGCAGGCCATTCCACATGCCGCACACGATGCCGACGGCGAGGGCGGTGAACAGGATCACCAGGTGCGGGTCGCCTTCCTTGATGCGCCAGGCGATCACCGAACCAACCACGGCGACGATCGACCCCACCGAAAGGTCGATGCCCTTGGTGCCGATAACGACGGCCATGCCAAGGGCGATCATCGCCGGCGCCGTGCCGCGATAGAGCACGTCGATCATCGAGCCGAACAGCCGTCCGTCCTGAATGCGGATGCTGAAGAAGGCCGGCGCCACGATGGCGTTAACGACGAGTATGAGAACCAGCACCGAAATCGGCCAGACGGCATTGTGGACGAGCGCCGCGCGAAGCGTTGCGGCGAACGAGCTCTGGTTCTGCGAGCCGGGCATCTGCTGAGTGTTCATCGGTGGGCAATCGCATTGATGATGTTTTCACGGGTGATTTCGTCACCGGCGATTTCCGCGACCTTGTTGCGGTCCCTCAGCACCGCGATCCGGTCGCTGACCGCCACGAGCTCGTCGAACTCCGAAGAGGCGACGAGCAGGGCCAGGCCCTCGGTGCACAGGCGCCGGATGAGCGCCACGATTTCGGCATGGGCGCCGACATCGATGCCGCGCGTCGGTTCGTCGAGCAGCAATGCCGTCGGCTGCGACACCAGCGAGCGCGCCAGCACGACCTTTTGCTGATTGCCGCCGGAAAGCTGTCCGACCGGCTTTTCCGCGTCCGGGGTCGCGATCGCCAGCGCCTTGATCATGTCGTCGGCGAGCCTGTCCTGGTCCTTGCGGCTTAACTGGTGATGCCAGCCGCGCTTGGCCTGAAGGCTGAGGATGATGTTTTCCCTGACGGTGAGTTCGCCGATCAGCCCGTCGGCCTTGCGGTCCTCGGGACAGAATGCGAGGCCCTGCTGCAGGGAGCCGCGCGGAGAGAAGTGTCCGACCGGCTTGCTGGCGATCTTCATTGTGCCCGAATCGGGCTTGATGGCGCCGAATATCAGCTTGGCGGTCTGGGTACGACCGGAACCGAGCAGTCCGGCGAGACCGACGACTTCCCCGGCATGAACGGTCAGGTCGAACGGGCTCATGACACGCTTGCGTCCGAGGTTCTCAGCTTCCAGGGCCGGTGCGCCGATCGTATCGTCGGCGGCGCGCACGGGGCGGTTGCCAAGTTTTTCGAGCTCGCGGCCGATCATCAGCGAGATCAGCTTCAATCGCGGCAATTCAGCGGTCGAGGCCGTGCCGACCAGGCGACCATTGCGCAGGACCGAGATGCGGTCGGCGATCTGATAGACCTGATCGATGAAATGGGTGATGAAGACGACGGCGATGCCCTTGGCCTTGAGATCGCGCACGATCTGGAACAGGAGCTCGGTCTCTTCCGCGTCGAGGCTGGCGGTCGGCTCGTCGAGCACGAGCACCCGCGTGTCGTCCTCGAGGGCGCGGGCGATGGCCACCAGCTGCTGGATGGCAACCGAATAATAGCCGAGCGGGCGTTCCGGATCGATGTCGAGCCTCAGGCGCTTCAGCCGCTCCTCGGCCATCATGCGTGCCTTGCGCCACGAGATCAGCCCATAGCGTGTCGGCTGGCGGCCGAGGGTCAAGTTTTTGGTGACCGACAGGGTCGGGATCAGGTTGACTTCCTGGTAGACGGTCGAGATGCCCAGAGCCTGGGCTTCCGCGGTGGTGTGGACCTCGACGGGCTTGCCGTCCAGAAGGACCGACCCCTCGTCGCGCTCAAGCGCGCCGGTCAGGATCTTGATAAGGGTCGATTTCCCGGCCCCATTCTCGCCCAGCAGCGCATGAACCTCGCCTTCCCGCAAATGCAGGTCGACGCTGTCGAGGGCGCGCACGCCGGGAAATGTCTTGGAAACGCCGCGCATTTCGACGCGGTAACTGGTTGGCTCCGCCACGGCGCATGCCTCCCGCCATATGGTCTTCAGCCGGCTTGCCGTCCAACCTGCGTCACGCAGGCCACGCGCTTCCGGTCGTATCACATTCCCATGCCGGGCGCCCTGGCTGTTGCAGACAGGGCGCCGCGACTTGGGAGAGACTACCTATGCAGCCCGAAGGCAACGTCAGTAGCGCACAGACTACAGCACGTTACTTGGCAGTGTGCAGGTCGCCCGGAATGACGATCCACTTCGGCAGATCCTTGGGGGCCTCGAGATAGTCAAGGACCACGGGGTAGATGAACTTGCCGATGGCGGAACGCAGTTCGACCGAAGCGTTGGCTTCGCCGGCTTCGAGGGCCTTGATCATGGCCGGCACGTAGTCGACCGATACCATCAGGACGTCGGTGCCCGGATTGAGGCCGGCTTCCTTCATGGCCTGGATGGCGCCGAGCTGCATGTTGTCGTTATGCGCGAACGAAGCGCAGATGCCCTCGAGGTTGTTGGTCGCCTTGATGAAGGCTTCCATGACCTGCTTGCCACCTTCGGTCGTGAAGTCGCCGGACTGCGAGCGGACGATCTCCATGGCGGGGAACTGGTCCAGAACCGCCTGGAAGCCCTTCTGACGCTCGATGGCGGCAGCCGAACCGACGGTGCCCTGCAGTTCGACGACCTTGCAGGAGCCCTTGCTCTCGGCAGCAAGCCAAGCGGCGGCCAGCTTGCCTTCGAGATTGAAGTCGGCGGAAATGCGGGTCACGTAGAGCGAGTTGTCCTCGACCTCGACGTCACGGTCGGCGAGGAAGACCGGGATACTGGCCTTCTTGGCTTCCTGGAGCACCTGATCCCAGCCGGTGACGACCACGGGCGCGATGATGATCGCGTCGACGCCCTGGGCGATGAAGGCGCGAACGGCGCGAAGCTGTTCTTCCTGCTTGCCCTGCGCGTCGGCGAACTTCAGGTCGATGCCGTATTCGACGGCGGAATCCTGCATGTCCTTGGAGAAGGCCGGGCGCCAATCGCCCTCGTCACCGACCTGCGAGAAGCCGATGGTGACGGCCATGGCCGAAGTCGAAGCAAGCATCATCGCACCGGCAACAACGGCGGCGACCAATTTCAGATTCTTCATGTATTCCTCCCACGGTTAAATGAAAGCCAAACACCCGAGCGCGGGGCTACCTTGGTATTACTGCCCAAACTGCCGGATATTCTGGCTGGCGTCGCGGCACGGCACTTGTCCGTTCCGCAAACTTCTCAAACTCCTCACAGTCTAAAAGGCTAGGGCATTTTGCGTTTTCCGCATAAGACAGCGAATGGTCGTTTGTATGGATGATCCTGCTGAGCCTTTTGGGGGGAGAACTGGCGCTGCAGGCGAGCCCGGCGCGCGCAACGAAGGCACGGTGCCGGAGCACGCCAAAGCCCAGAACCCGCGCAAATCCGGCGATTTTCTTGTTCTTCCGGTTCGGTCGATCGCCCGATCGAGGCGTCTGCCGGCGCTCGGAGACAGCTTAATTCGGCTTTTGCACCCGGTTTTGCGGCACTGGACGGCCCGACACCGCATGGATGATGATGTGTCGATCCGGCCGACGGCAACGGATCGCGGGACCCTTTTCCCGCCGGACTTTCAGCTTTGGCGCGCAAGTATTCGTTGGTCTTTCGCAGGTAATCGCCGAGCAGATCGGTCACCGTTTTTCTCCTGCCCTGTTTTTTCCTGATCCCAAACGGCAAGGGTTCGGAGCGGTTTGCGTTCGAGTCGGATCGGCCCGCCGGCTAGAAACTGCTCTTGACCCTTAAATGGGTATGGGCATGCGAGGCGCCGTCGCCGTGCATGTGAATGACCGTGTCGCGCGCGACGGGGATGAGGCCGAGGGCGCCGTGCATGACGCCGCGCTCGAGGAACAACGCCTCGGCATAGGATGACACATCGGCGACATGACCGCGCATGATCGCGACATCGATCGAGGTCGAATGGTCGAGCGGCACCGACAGCGAAGCCACGGTCTGGTCGTGGCGGTCGAGCCGGCTTTGCGGCACGCGGGCGGCGAGATTGCGCACCGACTGGTCGATGGCGCAGCTGACGACGCCATAGCACTCCGCCGATGGCGGCGCGCCGGGAAGGGTCGAAAGGCCGCGCCGCACCAGGTCGCGGATGGCCTCGGAGCGGCTGGAGGCGCCGATGGCGGCCAAGTGCGCGTCGAGATCGGCAACAAGCGCGTCGTCGAGCGCAATCGTTATTCTCTGCATGGCCTCTGCCTCCCGTTGCCGGTTCGCAGCCTAGCGTCCCGGTGTCGCAGTGAAAAGCGCCTCCCGGTCCGGCCGGGGACTTGCGCTTGCCGGCAGAGTATGATTTTTCTTATAAAAATTCATATCAACGACGGTGACGATCATGCAGCCTTTCCAGCCCGCCCCGGTCCTTTTCGCGCTCGCTTTTGCCCTTTCGACGCCGGCGCTGGCGCATTTCCAGGAAATCATTCCGAGCGGTGACGTTCTCACCGATGGCGGTGCCGTGTCGTTCGACCTCAAGTTCACCCACCCCTTCGAGGGCGGGCCGCTCATGAGCATGGAACGGCCGGTCAGGGTCGGCGTTTTCCGCGACGGCGCGATCACCGACCTGTCTCCGGCGCTGGTCGATGTGCCTGTCGACGGCAAGAGCGCCTGGAGGCTCGACGACGCGCTGCCCGAACCGGGCGCCGCTGTCTATTTCGTCGAGCCGCAGCCCTATTGGGAGCCGGCCGAGGGCAAGTACATCATCCACTATGCCAAAGTCGTGGTCGACAGCTATGCCTCGGGCGAAGGCTGGAACGAACTCGTCGGCCTGCCGGTCGAGATCCTGCCGCTGACCCGGCCGACGGGGATCTGGGCCGGAAACGCGTTTTCAGGCGTGGTGCTTCATGACGGCCAGCCGTTGCCCTTCGCCGAAATCGAAGTCGAGTTCATCAATGACGGTTCGGTCGCCGCGCCCAACGACGCCTTCATCACCCAGGTGATCACGGCCGATGCCAACGGCACCTTCACCTATGCCATGCCGCGGCCAGGCTGGTGGGGCTTTGCAGCACTTGTCGAAGGCGATACACAAATGGTCTCGCCTGAGGGGGACGAGGTGCCGGTGGAACTGGGCGCCCTGATCTGGGTGAAAGCCACCGGCATGAACGAGTAACCGGGCAACGGAACCACACCCTCATGGCGCATATCCCAGACGGCATTCTCAGCGCCCCGGTGCTGATCGGCGGCACGGCGCTGGCCCTTGGCGGGCTGGCGCTCGGGCTCAGGGCGCTCGACGACAGGACGATCCCGAAAACGGCGATCCTCGCCGCCGGGTTTTTCGCCGGATCGCTGCTGGCCATTCCGGTCGGACCGTCGAGCGTCCATCTGTTGTTCGGCGGGCTGATGGGGCTGATGCTCGGCATGGCTGTGTTTCCCGCCCTGGTCGTGGCGCTGCTGCTGCAGGCGCTGCTGTTCGGCATGGGCGGACTGACCACGCTCGGCGTCAACACGCTCAACATGGCGCTGCCCGGCGTGGCCTTGGCAATGCTGGTCGGCCCGATTCTGCGCGCGACCGGCTCCGCCAGCCTCAGGGCGCTCCTGGCGGCGCTGGCCGGCGCGCTGGCGGTGTTCGGCACGGGCGGCATGGTGGCACTTTCGCTGTTCCTGTCCTCGTCCGACTATGTGCCGGTCGCCAGCGTTCTTCTGGCCACCTACCTGCCGCTCGCCCTGGTCGAGGCTTTCGTCACCGCCGCCACGGTCGGCTTTCTCGTCCGCGTGCGGCCCGATGCGCTCCTGCCGGTGCTGCCATGAAACGGCTCGTCGTTTTCGCCCTGATCGTTCTGGCCATTCTCGTTCAGCCCGTCGCGGCCCATTCGCTGCGGGTCTTTGCCGCCATCGAGGGCAACGCCGTTTCCGGTTATGCCTTCTTCATAGGCGGCGGACGGGCCAAGGACACGCCGTGGAACGCGGTCGATGAAGCCGGCAGAGAAATCGGCGCCGGCCGGACCGGTGCCGACGGCGCGTTTCGCTTCACAATTCCCGAACCGATCATTTCGGACATCACCGTCACCGTCGACACGCAGGAGGGCCATTTCGCCGCGACGGTGCTGAAGGCAGCACGCTTCGGCGCCGGTGAAACCGCCGCCCCCGCCGCTGTTCCGGCGACGTCGGCGGCCGCTGTCTCCTCTTCCGAACCGCCAGAAGCCGGCAGTGCCGCGCTGGTCGAGGCGGCGGTGCAACGCCAGGTGGCGCCGCTCATGCAGCGGATCGAGGAGATGGATGCGCGCCTGCGCTTCGCCGATATCCTCGCCGGCATTTTCCTCATCATCGGGCTGGCCGGCATCGGTCTGTGGGCACGGAGCCTTCGCAAGTGACGCCGATCGCCGATATCCGGCTGCGCCTTCTCGCCACGGTGCTGCTGGTAATCGCGCTGTCGCAGGTCGGCGGGCTCGGCATGGCCGTGACCGGGTTCGGTCTGGCGATGCTGCTGGCGCTGATCGCGGGGCTGGACAGCAAGGCCTGGCGGCGCGTGCTTCAAGTCGAATTGTTCGTCGTTCTGCTGTTCCTGACCCTGCCCTTTGCCATTTCAGGGACGCCTCTTCTGGCCGTCGGGCCGCTGACGGCGAGCCTGGAAGGGCTGGCGCGCGCCGCGCTCATCGCCTGCAAGGTTTCGGCGGCGGTGCTGGTCGTCGCGGCGCTGATCGGCGGCGTCGCGCCGGAACGGATCGGCGCCGGGCTGAGGGCGCTGAACGTGCCCGAGAGGCTGGTGCGGCTGTTGCTTCTGACGGTGCGCTATCTGTCCGTCATTCGCAGCGAGGCGGCGCGGCTTCACGACGCCATGCGGGCGCGGGGCTTTGTGCCGCGCTCGAACCGCCACACCTGGCGCGCCTATGGCTATCTGATCGGCATGTTGCTGGTCCGGGCCCTTGAGCGGGCGCAAAGGGTCGAGGAGGCGATGCGTTGCCGCGGCTTTTCCGGGCGTTTTCCCCATGCCGCCCTGCCGGCGCCACGGTTTTCCGACTGGGCCGGCTTTGTCGCCTTGACTGGCCTCGCTGCCGCGCTGCTGGCAGGGCAGTTCGCATGAGCGTGCTCATTTCCCTTTCCGACATCACGGTCGGCCGCGACGGAAATGCCGTCTTGCGCGGCGCCTCGCTGCAACTCGCCGCCGGCGAGCGACTGGCGATCGTCGGGCCGAACGGGGCCGGCAAGACGACCTTGTTGCGCGCCATTGTCGGGCTCGAACGCGCCGATGCCGGCGATATCGTGCTGTTCGGCAAGTCTTGTCGCGACGAAAGGGATTTCCGGCTGGCGCGACCGCGCATCGGCTTCCTGTTCCAGGACAGCGAGGACCAGCTGTTTTGCCCGAGCGTTGTCGAGGACGTGATGTTCGGCCCGCTCAATACCGGCAGCAGCGCGGCCGAGGCACGGGCGCGCGCCGAAGAGGCACTCGCTGCATTGGGCATCAGCGCGCTCGCCGAACGGATCAGCCACAGGCTGTCGGGCGGCGAGAAGCGGCTGGTCTGCCTCGCCGGACTCCTCGCCATGCAGCCGGACGTGCTGCTGCTCGATGAACCGACCAATGGCGTCGACGCCGACAATGGCAGGCGGCTGCGGTCGGCGCTCGACCGGTTTTCCGGGGCGATGATCCTTGTCTCGCACGATGCCGGTTTCGTGGTCGAGCATGCCGGCCGGGCGATGCTGCTGCAGCACGGACGCCTCGAACCGGCCGAGATCCACGCGCATCCGCATGTCCACACGCATGCCCATGTGCATGCCCATGACGGCGCGAGACCGGGCCAACATGGGCATGCACCGGCGCACACCCATGCCGACGAAGTCGAGCAGGAAGCCTCGGACTGATCAGGCGCCGGTCCGTTGCCGCCAGCGCCTCGCATAGCTGGCGAGACCGGGGTGCTCGAGCGGCGTGACGGGCTCGGACAGGCGGACGATATCGGGTGGCACGGCGTCGAACAGCATGGCGGCGCCGAGGGCGGTGCCGGTGCCCTCATGCGACGGCCGCACCCGTTTTCCGGTCAAGGCAGAAAGGGCGCGGGCAAAAAGTTCGTTATGCGCCAAAGGACCTTCGAGCATGATGTCGTCGCCACAGCCGCAAAGATCGAGCGCGGTCGCGGTCATCAGCGCCAGATAGAGGCTGACGGCGGCGAGCCGCCGGGCGGGCGTCAGGCCCTCCGGTGCGTTGATCCAGGTGCCCTTTGCGCGCGGGAAAGGACCGACGGCGCCGACAAAGCCGGGCAATACCATCACATCCTTGTCGAGCACATGGCCGATATCGGCATCATCGGGAATCGGCGCCTCGATGCCGGCCATCAGCACCGCGAATTCGCGGCCGCCCATGAAGCGGGCGGTCGGCACGGGCCGCCCGAAGACGTCGACATTGGCGAGGCAATCGCGGCGCTCGTCGAGCCGGTCCGTTTCGGCGCCGGGCGACATGACGATCGTCCAGGTCCCCGACGAAACAACCGAGAGCCGCTGTTTGGCCGCGAGCAGATAGGGCAGCAGCGAGGCATTGGAATCGTGGATGCCGGTCGCGACCGGTGTTTGCGGGTCGAGCCCGGTGATTTCGGCGACAGCGGCAGACACCGGACCGACCACCGACCGGGCCAGTCTCAGCGGCGGAAAAAGCTTGCGCCAGCCCATCGCATCGACCAGCGCGGAGAAATCATGGCGCTTCGGCGCCCAGAGATCGGTGTGAACGCCGAGCGAGGTCACCTCGCTCGCCTTGATACCCGTCAGCCGCAAGGCCCAGTATTGCGGATACATGAGGATGTCGGTGACGGCGGCGAAGGCGGCGGGTTCGGTCTCATGCTGGAAAAAAAGCTGGGCGCCGAGATTGAGCCCGACCGGCAGGGGCGGCGAGAAGGTCTCGGCAAAACCGGCCCGCAGCTTGTCATAATCCTCGCGCAGCCGTTCCGGGCCGGCATGCTCGTAATCGAGCACCGGCAGCGCAATTGTATCTCCGGCCATGAGCACGGCGGTGGCGCCATGGGTGGTGATCGATATCGCATCGACGCCATGCGCGGCGGCGAGTTTTTGCAGTCCGTCGAGGATGAAGCGCCAGAGCCGGTCGAGATCGTAATGCAGATAGGGTGGGCCGGGCATGACCGTGTTGGCGACCGACAGCCTTTCGACTTCGCGGCCATCGACGGCGTCGAACAACACAAGCTTGGCATTGGTCTTGCCGACATCGATAACGGCGATGTGCCGCAACATCATTCCCCCTCGAACATGCGGCGCCAGAGGTCGGCGCCAGCGCGCCGGAAAGTGACGGTTTCGGCCGGTCGGGTCAATGCAGGGGTGTCAGGTTCGATCACAATACGACGCAATATGACTTGATTTGCGCGTTCATGATTGACATGGCGCGCCGGCGCCGACAGGTTCGCGGCGGTTCCGATGCAAAATCACGCATCGGAGAACGAGGGAGGCGACCATTCCTGCAACCGCCGGCAACCAAACACTTCCCAATGGCTGGGACGACGTCCGCGCCGCTTCGATGAGCGAACCGGAAAAACTCTTGTACCGGTCGAACCTGCTCGGTTCCGACAAGCGGATCACCAATTATGGCGGCGGCAACACCTCGGCCAAAGTGATGGCGCGCGCCCCCCTGACGGGCGCGGAGGTGGAAGTGCTCTGGGTTAAAGGCTCAGGCGGCGATGTCGGCTCGATGACGCTCGACGGGTTCTCGACGCTCTATATGGACAAGTTGAGGGCGCTGAAGGGGCTTTATCGCGGCGTCGCCCATGAAGACGAGATGGTTGGCTACCTGCCGCATTGTACCTTCAACCTCAATGCCCGCGCCGCCTCGATCGACACGCCCCTGCATGCCTATGTGCCCAAACGCCATGTCGACCACATGCATCCCGACGCCGTCATCGCCATCGCCGCGGCGCGGAATTCCAAGGAACTGACCCAACAGATCTATGGCGACGAGATCGGCTGGCTGCCCTGGAAGCGGCCGGGCTACGAACTGGGGCTGTGGCTCGAAAAATTCTGCCTCGAAAACCCGAAGGCCAAGGGCTGCGTGCTCGGCAGCCATGGCCTGTTCACCTGGGCCGACGACGCCAAGGAATGCTATGAGCTGACGCTCGCGGTCATCCAGAAGGCGACCGACTGGTTTGCCGAAAGGACCGAGCACATTCCAGCCTTCGGCGGCCCGGCGCATGCGAGCCTTGCGGCCGATGAACGCCGCGCCGTCGCTTCGCGGCTGATGCCGGCGATCCGCGGCCTGATCTCGGAACAGCAGTCCATGGTCGGCCATTTCGACGACAGCGACACCGTGCTCGACTTCGTCAATTCGAGGAACATGCCGGCGTTGGCCGCTCAGGGCACCTCCTGTCCCGATCATTTCCTCAGGACCAAGATTCGGCCGCTCGTCCTCGATTTCGATCCGGCACGGGACGGCATCGACGATCTGCTGGCCCGGCTCGGCGACCGGATCGCCACCTATCGCGCCGACTATTCCGCCTATTACCAAAGGTGCCGCCGCCCGGATTCACCGCCCGTGCGCGACCCGAACGCCGTGATCTATCTGGTGCCCGGCATCGGCATGATCAGCTTCGCCAGGGACAGGGCGACGGCCCGCATTTCCGGCGAATTCTATGTCAATGCCATCAATGTCATGCGCGAGGCTTCGGCCGTGTCCGACTATGTCGGGTTCGCCGAACAGGAAGCCTTTGACATCGAATACTGGCACCTCGAGGAAGCCAAGCTCCGGCGCCTGCCCAGGCGCAAGAGCCTGGCGGGTCGCGTGGCGCTGATCACCGGCGGCGGCGGCGGCATCGGCTCGGCCATCGCCGAGCGTTATCTTGGCGAAGGTGCCTGCGTCATGCTGGCCGACATCTCCGAACAAGGGCTTGCCGCCGCCACGGCACGGCTGACCGGGCGTTTCGGCAGGGACGTGGTGCGCGGCATCGTCATGGATGTGACCGATGAAACCTCGGTCGTCGCCGGCTTCGACGCCGTCGCGGTTGAATTCGGCGGTCTCGACATCCTTGTCGCCAATGCCGGCATCGCCTCGTCGGCGCCCATCGAGGAAACCTCGCTCGCCCTGTGGAACCGCAACATGGACATCCTGTCGACGGGCTATTTCCTCGCGAGCCGGGAAGCGTTCAAACTCATGCGGGTCCAGGACCTCGGCGGGTCGGTGGTTTTCATCGCTTCCAAGAACGGCCTCGCCGCCAGTCCCAATGCCGCAGCCTATTGCACCGCCAAGGCGGCGGAAATCCATCTGGCCCGCTGCCTGGCGCTCGAAGGCGCCGAGGCGGGCATCCGCGTCAATGTGGTCAATCCCGACGCGGTGCTGCGTGGTTCAAAGATATGGGAAGGCGAATGGCTGGAGCAGCGCGCCGCGACCTACAAGACGGACAAGCACGGCCTTGAGGACATGTATCGCCAGCGCTCGCTGCTGAAGCGCTCGGTCTATCCCGAGGACATTGCCGAGGCCGCCTATTTTCTCGCCTCGGACCTGTCGGCAAAATCAACCGGCAACATCATCAACGTGGACGCCGGTAACAGGGAATCCTTCACGCGCTGACCGGGCTCAGGGCCATAACGACAAGAACGAGAGGCAGCCTCGCCTCAAAGCGGGGCCTTGCCCCGAAGGAGAAAGATCATGGGCAGCTACGAGGCCGCACAGGCGGTCTTTGCCGATTGGGGGGTCAATTGCGAAAGGGCCTTGCAAGTGCTCGGCACCATTCCGATTTCGCTGCATTGCTGGCAGGGCGACGACGTCGTCGGCTTCGAAAAGAAAAGGGGCGCCTCGGGCGGTGGCATCCAGGCGACCGGCAATCATCCCGGCCGCGCCCGCAACCCGGCGGAACTGCGCGCCGATCTCAATTTCGCCTATGCGATGATCCCCGGCAGGCACCGGCTCAACCTTCATGCCTTCTACATGGACACCGAAGAGAACCCGGACCGCGACGAGATCGAGTTCTCCCATTTCGCGCCCTGGGTCGACTGGGCCAGGCAGGCCGGCATCGGCATCGACTTCAACCCGAGCTTTTTCGCCCATGAGAAGGCCGACGACAATCTGACCCTTGCCCATCCCGATGCCGGCATTCGCGACTTCTGGATCGAGCACGGACGGCGCACCCGCGAGATCGCGGCGCGGATCGGTGCGGCGCTCGGCTCTCCCGCGGTCAACAACATCTGGGTGCCGGACGGGTCCAAGGACATTCCGGTCGACCGCATGGCGGCGCGGCGCCGGCTCGAAACCTCGCTCGACGCCATGTTGATGCAGCGGCATGACAGGGCGCATATGCGCGATGCGGTCGAATCCAAGCTCTTCGGCATCGGCGTCGAGGCCATGACGGTGGGGAGCCACGAATTCTATCTCGGCTATGCCATCCGCAAGCAGATCATGCTCTGTCTCGACATGGGCCATTTCCACCCGACCGAGAATGTCGCCGACAAGCTGTCCTCGGTGGCGCTGTCGGTCGACGAATTGCTGTTGCATGTGTCGCGGCCGATGCGCTGGGACAGCGACCATGTCATTCTTTTAAACGACGACATCCTGGCCATGGCGCAGGAACTGGTCTTTGCCGGTCTCTTGGGGCGCACCCATATCGGGCTCGATTTCTTCGATGCCACGATTTCGCGCACCGCCGCCTGGGTGATCGGCACGCGCAATATGCAAAAGGCGCTTTTGCGCGCCCTGCTGCTGCCGCAGGAAAAATTGAAGGCGGCCGAGGAAAGGCTCGATTTCACCACGCGGCTCATGCTGACCGAGGAGATCAAGGACCTGCCCTTCGCCGCCATCTGGGCCGAGTTCTGTGCCCGCAAGGACGTCCCGGCCGGCGCCAGCCTGATCGCCGATCTCAATGCCTACCAGGCATCGGTCGCGCATCGCGGCTGATCGCGGGCGGTCGTTCCGCCCGTCTGCCTTTCGGCGCCAGCCCCCGCATGATCTGGCCGGCAGCCGGCATTCCATCGCATGATCATGCGCTTTGGAGCACATCATGACCGTTTTCTCCCACCCGATTTCCTTCGTGAAGGAAGCCGCCCCCCTTGTTCGCCTGTGCTGGGAGATGGGTTGGAACGAGGCCAATGGCGGCAATTTCTCCTGGCGGCTGCCCACCAGCGAAATCGAGGGCATCCTTGCCCGCCACTATCCCGATCTCATTCCCGGGCCAGCCAACCCCATTCCGATCGACGAACCCGGACTGGACAGCGAGTATTTCCTCGTCACCGGCTCCGGCCAGTTCTTCCGCCACGCCATTGATCATCCCAACCAGGTGTTCGGCATCGTGCAGATCGTTGCCGGCGGCACTGCCTGGCGACAGGTCTGGGGCTTCTCCTCCGGCGCCCGACCGACCTCGGAATTCGCCATGCATCTGGTCGCCCACGCCGTAAGGAAGCGCGTCTCCAACGGCCGCGAGCGCATGATCCTGCACTCGCACCTGCCCGAGTTCATCGCCCTCAGTTTTCTCGCGCCGCTCGACAGCCGGGCGCTGACGCGAGCCCTTTGGGAAAAGATGCCCGAATGCATCGTCATCTTCCCTGACGGCGTGCGCGTCGTGCCGCCACTGCTGCCCGGCACGGTCGAGATCGCCGAGGCCTCGGCGGCCGAACTCGAACGGAGCCGCATCATTTCCTGGAGCCATCACGGCATTTTTGTTTCCGAGGAGAGCCCCGACAGGATCTTCGCCTTGGTCGAGACCATCGAAAAGGCCGCTTCCATCCACCGCCGCATTCTGGGCGCCGGCGGCGCGAAACAGGTCATCCCGACCGAAATCCTGAAACAGCTCTCGGAGAAATTCGCCGCGCTCATGGTGGCAAGGCCGGAATTTCTCGACGAGGAATAGCCTTCCATGCACGAAAGCGAGCGCCACAGACTGATCCTCAGTGTCCTGCGGGAAAGGCCGGTCGCCACGGTGCGCGAACTGGTCCTGCTGACCGAGTCCTCGGAGGCGACGATCCGGCGCGACATCGCGGCGC